>JAKACS010000117.1 GCA_021821235.1 Bacillota bacterium | reverse complement strand
ACGCCTCTGTCTTCGTCCTTAGTGACTCGCCAATCGGCGAGTTTTCATTTAAAATATCCCCCCGATGCGCGGAGGGCTATTCGGATTAATTGGCGACGATATTCACTAATTTTCCAGGAACGGTAATCACTTTACGAACCGTTTTACCTTCGATTTGCTCTTTTACTTTTTCATCATCCATTGCCAGCTGCTCCAACGTTTCTTTCGTAGCATCTGTCGGGACGGTAAGCTTATGCTTCACTTTTCCATTTACCTGAATGACAATTTCGACTTCCTGATCAACCAGTTTTGATTCATCATAGGCCGGCCATGCTTCGTACGAAATTGTGCCGCTGTGGCCGAGTTTTTCCCAAAGTTCTTCCGCAATGTGAGGGCAAATCGGTGACAGCATTTTTACAAAACCCTCCATATAATTTTTTGCCAGGACAGTGGATTTATACGCCTCATTGATGAACACCATCAATTGGGAAATCGCCGTATTAAAACGCAAGCCCTCTAAATCTTCCGTTACTTTTTTCACGGTTTGGTGATACACTTTCTCAAGGTTTGCTGACTCTTCGCCTGCTTGAATTTTTGGATTCAGGCTGCCATCTTCTTCAACGAACAAGCGCCAAATCCTGTCAAGGAAGCGGCGTGCCCCATCAAGTCCGTTTGTTGACCAGGCAATTGAAGCGTCAAGCGGACCCATAAACATTTCATATAACCGAAGCGTGTCGGCACCGTGGCTCTCGACAATTGCATCCGGATTGACAACATTTCCTTTTGACTTACTCATTTTTTCATTGTTTTCGCCTAAAATCATGCCCTGGTTAAACAGCTTTTGGAATGGTTCTTTCGTCGGTACAACGCCAAGATCATATAAAAATTTATGCCAGAAACGAGCATAGAGCAAATGTAGCACCGCATGCTCGGCACCGCCGATGTACACATCAACCGGAAGCCATTCATTCAGTTTTTCACGGGAGGCAAGCTCCTGTCGATTTTTCGGATCAATATAACGCAAGTAATACCAGCAGCTGCCGGCCCATTGCGGCATCGTATTCGTTTCACGGCGGCCTTTTTTGCCTGTTGCAGGATCATTAACACTTACCCACTCAGAGATGTTGGCAAGCGGCGACTCACCTGTACCTGATGGCCTGATTTCCGTTGTTTTTGGCAGCATTAGTGGCAACTGGCCTTCAGGAACAGCCGTCATCGTGCCATCTTCCCAATGAATAATCGGAATCGGCTCGCCCCAATAGCGCTGACGGCTGAACAACCAATCGCGCAGGCGGTAGGTGACTTTCTTTGTGCCTATCCCTTTTTCCTCTAGCCAGGAAATCATTTTTTCAATGGCATCCTTTTTGTTTAGGCCATCTAAAAACTCTGAATGAATATGTTCGCCATCCCCCGTATAGGCTTCCTTGTCAATATCGCCACCTGCCACCACTTGCTTGATCGGTAGCTCAAATTGTTTGGCAAACTCGTAGTCGCGCTCATCATGGGCAGGAACCGCCATAATCGCGCCCGTTCCGTAACTGACTAATACATAATCGGCAATCCAAATCGGCATTTTTTCATTATTGGCCGGGTTGATCGCATAGGCTCCAGTAAACACACCCGTTTTTTCTTTTGCTAAATCTGTCCGTTCAAGATCGCTTTTGCTTTTGATTTTTTCCAAATAAGCATCCACAGCCGGTTGCTGTTCCGGAGTCGTAATTTTGCTTACAAGGGCATGCTCTGGCGCCAGCACTGCGTAAGTTGCTCCAAAAAGAGTATCCGGTCTGGTGGTAAACACGGTAAATGATTCGTCATGATCGGCAATCTTAAACGTTACCTCGGCACCCTCTGAACGGCCAATCCAATTGCGCTGCATATCTTTAATGCTTTCCGGCCAATCCAATTCTTCAAGGTCTTCGAGCAGGCGGTCGGCGTAAGCGGTGATTTTCAGCATCCATTGTTTCATTGGCCGCCGTTCGACCGGATGGCCGCCGCGTTCGCTTTTTCCATCGATCACTTCTTCATTTGCCAAAACCGTGCCAAGAGCAGGGCACCAGTTTACCGCTACTTCATCAATATAGGCGAGTCCTTTTTTAAAAAGCTGCAGGAAAATCCATTGCGTCCACTTGTAGTATTCCGGATCTGTTGTATTCACTTCCCGATCCCAGTCATATGAAAACCCTAGTGATTTAATTTGGCGGCGAAAATTGTCAATATTTTTCTTTGTAAATTCTGCCGGATCATTCCCTGTATCCAAAGCATATTGCTCTGCCGGCAAACCAAAGGCATCCCAGCCCATTGGGTGAAGGACATTGTAGCCCTGCATCCGCTTTAAGCGCGAAAGAATATCTGTTGCAGTATATCCCTCAGGATGGCCTACATGCAGCCCGGCTCCAGATGGATACGGAAACATATCAAGAGCGTAAAATTGCCGCTTGCCTCTTTCTTCACTTGTTTTAAACGTTTTTTCTTCTTCCCATTTTTTCTGCCATTTCGTTTCGATTCGCTGATGATTAAAGCTCATGGATTTTTCCTCCTAAATTCTCCAGCCTAGCTGGGCAAAAATAAAAAACCTCCCATCCCAAACGGGACGAGAGGAATATGTATCGATCTCCCGCGGTACCACCCACATTAGTGCATATTCAAAAATGCACTCGCTTAACACCTTAACGCAGCATGCGGCAAACATTACTTTTCGGTTGGCACCGGAGGTTTTCATGTTTGCAACTTCGGAGGCGAGTTCATGATTTCCCCGATTGGCTTGCACCCACCGCCAATTCTCTAATATGCGGAGAAAAATCATTACTATTCCTCGTCATTGTTATTATCAATATGAAAAGTATACGGTTATTTTAATAAACTTTCGGGTTGGATGCAAGTTTTGGCAAGTACGGATTGACTTTAGGCTTCCTTTCCACCTTCCGTTAATCCCCGATCATAAAGAACAGTGGTGAGCAGAGACAGGATAAATAAACCAATCAATACAAGAAACAGCATCGGCATTCCATACAGATCTACGAGCATTCCGCCGAGAAGCGGGCCCACCATCCTCCCGCCTGTTGCGGTGCTATTGACAACACCTTGGTAAAAGCCTTCCCGGCCTTTCGGTGACAAATCATATGCAACGGTTGGAACTGCAGGCCAGACAAACATTTCCCCAATTGTCAAAATGACCATAGCGGCCATAAATCCTGAAAAACTGTCTGCCATGCTGGCTGCTAAAAAAGAAACGATAAAAATGAAAATTCCGGCCAACATTTGGATTTTTAATGTTTTAGCAAAATGTTTGATAAAAAGTTTCACGAGCGGCTGACCAAGAACAATTAGCGTACCATTTATCGTCCAAAGCAAGCTGTATTGAGTAAGAGAAATGTTGATTTGCTGCGTATAGGCAGCAATCGTTGTCGACCATTGCACATAGGCGACCCAGGCTAATAAATAGCCTAAACTGAGAACCATTAAGGCACGTAAATTCCGGTTATTTTTGAACGATACTTTTTCCGATTTCGTGGTGATTCTTTTTCCAGCTTTGACTGACATCCCTTTGTAGCCGAAAAAAGCAATCAGCAGAAAGACGATATAAAGAAGCGTATTTGCCAAAAAAATAAGCTGGAAGGAATAGTCCGCAACTACACCGCCAAGCGATGATCCGATCGCAACACCGAGATTTTGAGCAATGTAAATCGCATTGAACGCTTTGCGCCCGCCTTCCTCCCATACCGATCCCGCCATCGCATACATAGATGGAAAAATAATACCGGTTCCAAATCCAATAATAATGAGAAAAATAACATATTCTGGCCAGCCATGCCAAAGGGTTAAGCCGACAAGTGCAAGCAATGCAATCCCTATTCCAGTAAGGATCGAGCGATATCCGCCAATTCGGTCAAACAAACTGCCACCGATCAGATTGCCCATCACACTTGCAGCCGAGTTGAGCATAAGCACAATACCTGCAACCGATAGCGATTTCCCCAAAGAATCGTGAATATAAATTGTATTTAACGGCCATAAAAACGAATTTCCGGTCACATTTACCGCCATTCCGATTACTAAAAGCCATATCGCACGGGGCATACAAATTGCTCCTTTTTTTAATTTCAAAACAAAAGCAATTGTAGTCTTTTTTTTCGGTAGGTGCAATCTTTTTTTCACAGCTTCGTTTTTACCGTGCGGCTAAATGTCCGAAGTCTAAAAATCAATGCCCTTAACATCGCTGTTAAGGGCAAACTTCTTTAAGATGATTGTTCCGGTTCCGGATGAAATTTTGATTTTACAGGCTGGCCGCCGGCTTTTTCATATTTCTTTTTTGCTGTTTTGACAAGGTCGTAATCTTTGCCCAGCTCCAGATCTTGATTATTTTGGCCATTTCGCGTTTTTTGCTCAGGGTTCTGTTGTTTTGACCGCTTTTTCAATCCCTTTTTCCCCCTTTATTGTTCTTGCAGAATCATCGTATTTTGTAGCTGCTGAATTTGCAATCGAATGCGGTGCAGCTGCTCACGCTGTTGAGCATTTGCGCTATGGGCCATTTTCGCAATATCATGATAGGCTTCCTCAAGCTGCTGCAATGCATCCGTATAGTTGTCATTATTGTAGTGCTCTTGTAGGCTGCTTTCTTTAAATTGATCTTGGGCAAAGGAAATCGTATCTTCGCACTTTTGCAGCAAATTTTCAACTGATTCACGAGTCGCCATCAAAAAACCCCTTTCAAACTGCATTGAAGCATCTAGCTTCTTTTCTTATTGTGTTCACATTCATTTTTCCTATCACGCAGGAAACAAACTAAATTTTGGCAGCTGCTTTTACTGGAAATATCCTTCCCATTGGCGATACCAATCGGTTCATGTTAAACTTTTTCTTATGACTTTATTTTTTAAAAAGGGGGTTCTGAAATTGATTCAGTTGAAACCTTTTCCATATGCAGTGGATGATAAACGCTATCATACGTGGAATTATCATCTTCGCCAGCATTTTGGCCATAAAGTGTTTAAAATTGCACTAGATGGCGGTTTCGATTGTCCAAACCGCGACGGTACGGTTGCTCATGGCGGCTGTACGTTTTGCAGCGCCTCCGGATCCGGCGACTTTGCCGGCAGCCGCGCCGATGATCTTGAAAAACAATTTCGCGATATAAAAGCAAAAATGCATACAAAATGGAAAGACGGCAAATATATCGCCTATTTTCAAGCGTTCACCAATACCCATGCCCCAGTAGAAGTACTAAGGGAAAAATATGAAACCGTATTGAAACAGGAAGGGGTTGTCGGCCTCTCGATTGCCACACGCCCTGACTGCCTACCCGATGACGTTGTTGACTATTTAGCCGAGTTGAATAAAAGGACGTATTTGTGGGTCGAACTTGGTTTGCAAACCATTCATGAGCGGACAGCATTATTAATTAACCGTGCCCATGACTATCAATGTTATGTAGACGGCGTCAATAAATTAAGAAAGCATGACATCCGCGTTTGTTCCCACATCATTAGTGGCCTTCCACTTGAATCTAAAGAAATGATGATGGAAACAGCACGGGAAGTGGCAAAGCTAGACGTCCAAGGAATCAAAATTCACCTGCTGCACCTTTTAAAAGGAACACCAATGGTCAAACAATATGAAAAAGGGATGCTTGAATTCCTTTCAAAAGAAGATTATGTAAACTTAGTTTGTGACCAGTTGGAAATTTTACCGCCAGAAATGATTGTTCACCGTATTACTGGCGATGGGCCGATCGATCTTATGGTCGGACCGATGTGGAGTGTGAATAAATGGGAAGTGCTGAATGCCATTAACGCAGAGCTGAAGCGGCGCAACAGCTGGCAGGGAAAATTTTGTCAAGCAATGGGGGAGGTAACATGAAGCTTGACCGCGTCCTTGCTTTCGCAAAAAAATTGCTCGAAAATGCAGCCGGGCATGGCGATATTGTGGTCGATGGAACAATTGGAAACGGGCATGACACCCTTTTTTTAGCAGAGCTTGTCGGCAAAAATGGCATTATATATGGATTCGATGTTCAGGAAGCAGCCCTATTGGCAACGGAAGAACGGCTTCGGGAGTATAACGTACATGAACGAGCAGTTCTTATTAAAGAAGGTCATGAAACATTAAGCACCCATATCTCTAAAGAACATCACGGAAAAATCAAAGGGGCAATTTTTAATCTCGGGTATTTGCCCGGGAGTGATAAAACGATCACCACCAAAGCCGATACGACGATTGCTGCTATCAAACAGCTGCTTGAAATCATGGCCCCTGAAGGCATCATCGTACTCGTGATCTACCACGGCCATCCGGAAGGTGCACTGGAACGTGACGAACTTCTCACCTTTTGCCGCCAACTTGATCAGAAAAAAGCCCATATACTCCAGTACCAATTTATCAACCAAAAAAACAACGCGCCATTTATCATCGCGATCGAAAAAAGCCAGGGCTAGCCGCCTGGCTTTTTACTTAAATAGGAGACGAAGCAATCCGACCGGAATCCATTTTTGCAGCAAACGATAGGCTCGTCCATTAATATAGAAAAAATAACTGATCCTTCCGCCTGTTTTAATCATTTCTTTTGCAAGCCTGCGGACATTCTTTTGCCGTTGAACCTTTTGATCGGAAAGGTAAACCCCAAGCAGGCCACGGTTAATCATCCGATGAAACGTTTTATCGGGAAGCTTTTCAGTATGCTGGTCCGCTTCCGCTAAAAAATGCTTTAACCGTTTAAACAGCTTTTCTTCATTTGGATAATAAAAACAAAAATTCAAATCTCCTTCTGTCCGATCCTCTTCTTGATCAATAAAATAATCAAGCAAAATATGCAACCCTTGGATATATGGAAAATAGCCGCTACGTATCTTTTCGGCATCTTCTTTTTGAAAATCATCCCTAAAGGCATAGGAAACCAAGCTGAAGATCCCAAGCGTGGAACCAGAACAGGCGGAAAATTCATACCACTCCATTTCCGGCAACTGCTGGCGGTATTCTTGATGCCAATTTTTCAGACGGGACACGCGCTCATTTGAGATAACATGTTTGTGAACTTGCAAATCACAATAATAAAGGCAAAGTTCATTCAAATACTTTTTTATGTATGCGAAATGAATAGGCTCAAGCTCCTGTAAAACGGTTCGGCATGTTTTCGCCAATTCATTTAAGTAATTGCCATCATTTTGATCATCTCGAAGCCGATAATAATTTTTCCAAACCACATCAAGCGACAAAGCATCGGCCATTGAATGATGAAGCACGGCAAAATCTTCCGGGTTAAGCGATGTAGAGCGGTCGCAAAGATTATCCAAATAATCGCTGATGGTTTGATAGGCGACAATAAATTTAACTGCCGACCGGTATCTTTTACCCGCCATTAAAGCAAGGATAGCTCCCCCTTCACAATGAAACGTTTTGCTTCCAATACTCGCCAATGCCTGTTTGCGCAGCTCGGGATTGGGAATCTGCTGCGCCCGGCTTTTCCAATAGTCCAGTTCCTGATGAACCGCCGGGAAAATTTTTCGATACACTTGTGCCATTAAACTGATTGGTGTCATCGACAATGACATCCTTCCACACCTCTACACGATATAGCCAATTGATTTTAATTGGCTTATCACAAAATCCTTTGCGTATTCAAATACTTCATCGCGCTCCGGTTCGTTAAAAATTTCATGGTAGCATTTTTGCCATTCCTTAAAGCGTTTTTCCGACAATGGCGCATGGTTGAACCATTCTCTGACAACCTGTTTGTTGACAATTTTATCATCGCCGCCTTGCATGACGAGCATCGGCACATCCTGAATTTTCCCCATATTTTCAAAAGCATTCTTCATCGCCGCAACCAGCTCACGATACCAGCGGATTGATACTTTTGTGACGTATAGCGTATCATTCAAATCCGCTTCACGAACATCCTGATTTCTTGTTGCCATCTCGACAGTCAAGCCGGAATTCATTTTGAGCTTAGGGTAAATCACGTTCAATCCTAACGAAAGCATGTTTAAAAAACCCGATGGTGTTTGAATCAAGCCTAAACATGGAGAGGATAAAATCACGCCCGCCAAATTTAAGTGCTCTTCTTGCAAGAGACGGATGGTGATCAGTCCGCCCATACTGTGCCCAAGCAAAAACACTGGCAAGTCATATGTATAAGCTGCCTGTACCCAATCTTTTACTTCGAAAATATATTCATCAAAGGAATCAATATGACCCCTGCGTGACCTTGTTGTCATACCCTCGCCTGGAAGATCACCCATAATAATATGAAA
>JAKACS010000116.1 GCA_021821235.1 Bacillota bacterium | reverse complement strand
TTCAATTAATGTTTTGGATGGACAAGTAATCGAGTTAGACCATCTCCCACTTTACTTAAGAGAGAATCAATCCCCCCATCATGAAGAAAAGAAAAAGAGTAAAGCATCCAACATCATGCCTGATTTTTCTACTATTCCCGCTCAGCCTTTAAAAGAAATAGTTGCTGCTGTTGAAAAAAAAGCTATTGAAAATGCTCTAGCCTTAACGAAGGGGAACAAACTGGAGGCAGCAAAAATACTGGAAATAAGTAAAACTAATTTTTATGAAAAGTGCAAAATGTATAAGTTGTAAGTAGGACTATATAAACGAGGTAAAAAGTTGAAAAATAAATAAAAAGACGGTTGCCAATTCCACACGAAGGAACGGGCAAACCGCCTTTTGGTTAAATTTGGTTACTCATCGAGGATACTGATCTTTCCCTTCATTTTCCAAAAGAGGAGAGAATCTCTACCGCAACACATTAAAATACCGTGCTTCCGGGTGGGCAAAGACGATTGCTGTTACCGATGCTTCTGGTTCCATCATACAGCCGTCAGTTAACTCGATGCCAATGTCTTCCGGGCGAATCAAGGCAAATAATTTCTGCTGGTCTTCCAATTCAGGACAGGCCGGGTAGCCGAAGGAATAGCGCTGGCCTTGATAATGGGCGGCAAACCGATCCTGCATCGTGAAATCGATTGGATCCGGGAATCCCCAACGGTCGCGCATTTGCCGGTGAATGAGCTCGGCAAAGCCTTCTGCTGACTCAAGTGCCAATGCTTGCAGTGCATGGCTTTCCAGAAAGCGGCCACCCTGCTTGAATTGATCTGCTCGTTCGCGGATTCCTTTTCCGGCGGTAACAGCGAAGAATCCGACATAATCGATAATCCCGCTGTCCACTGGTTTAAGAAAATCAGCCAAACATAAATGGGGTGACGACTCTTGTCTTGGAAAATCAAAGACTTGTAAAATCTTATCAGGCTGTTCGGGATCATAGATCCGAACTTTGTTTCCATCCGATTGGGCCGGGAAAAATTGATAAACGGCCGCCGGAGTGATCCAGCCTTGCGAGCTAGCCTCAGCGATCAAACCATCGACCACATCTTTAATCTTCAATGCTTTTTCATCTTTCTCGGTGAGCAGTTTCGAAATCTTGCCTTTAATACCAAGGTGGTGACCAAGCAGCATTTGCATGTTAATATATGGCTCAATATGAGAAAGAGAGTATGACTTTAAAATATGCCTTTTTAAATCCTTTGGGATAAAAACAGGAACTTCCGTTGAGACAGCAGACTTTGGCTTCACTGTAACGGAAACAGCGGCCCGTTCAAGCCTTTCGGGTCCTGCTTTAAGCTCTGCTGCTTTTTCATTTTTCTCGCTAATTAATTTTTCGCGTTCTCCAGGAGACTGCAGCTGGTTGGCAAGCGATAAACCGTTCATTGCGTCTTTTGCATAAAGCACGAGCCCGTCGTATTCTTTTGAAATTTTCGTATCGGTGAATTTCCTTGATAGCGCTGCACCACCAACCAATATCGGCAGGGAAATTCCGGCTTCCTTCATATCCTGTGCGGTTAACATCATTTGCTGCGCTGATTTTACCAAAAGTCCGCTCAAACCAACAATGTCCGGTTTCTCAGCACGAATTGCCTTGATTAATTCAGCTGGTGCGACTTTAATCCCTAAATCATGGACATTGTAGCCGTTGTTGCTCAGAATAATGTCAACTAAATTTTTTCCGATGTCGTGCACGTCGCCCTTCACCGTTGCTAAAAGGACCTTTCCTTTTGAAGCAGAAACATCACCTTTTTCCATATGCGGTTCAAGATACGAAACAGCTGCTTTCATGACCTCAGCGCTTTGGAGAACTTCGGCAACAATTAATTGGTTATCGTTGAATAGCCGTCCGACTTCTTTCATCCCGTCCATTAACGGTCCATTGATGATATCGAGCGGTGCTGGATAGGATTCCAGCGCGAGCGCTAAATCCGGCAGCAAACCTTCCTTTGTTCCTTCCACCACATAATAGGCGAGTCGTTCTTCCAACGTCATCGATGGCCTGGTTGCTTTCGATTCCTTCTTTTTACCACGGTAAAAATCCGTAAATTTTGCGAGTGTCTCATCGGTTGTTTTGAATAGAAGATCTTCCGCCAAAGCAACTTCTTCTTTTGCTATCGAAGCGAATCGCTCCAACTTTTCCGTATTGACAATCGCGTAATCAAGACCTGCCTGTGTGCAGTGATAAAGGAAAACCGAATTTAGAATTTCCCGTCCAACTGGAGGCAGTCCGAATGAAACGTTGCTGACACCGAGAATCGTCTGACATTCTGGGAATTTTTCCTTAATGAAGCGGATGCCTTCAACCGTTGCTTTGGCCGAGCCGATGTATTGTTCATCGCCGGTGCCAACCGGAAAAACAAGTGGGTCGAAAATCAGATCCTGCGGTTTTAGGCCGTATTTATGAACGAGCAACTCATATGAGTGCTCGGCAATTTCCAGTTTGCGCTCAGCGGTAACACCCATACCTTTTTCATCAATCGTTCCAACTACAACGGCGGCACCATATTGGTTAATCAGCGGCACAATCGCTTGGAAACGTTCCTCGCCATCCTCTAGATTAATCGAGTTAATGATTGCTTTCCCTTGGGAAAACTTCAGTGCTTTTTCAATTACTTTTTCATCAGTTGAATCGATTACGAGCGGAACTTTGATTTTTTTAACAACTTCTTTGATGAAATTCTCCATATCAATTATTTCATCACGGTCAGGATCGGCAAGGCATACATCGATGACATGAGCACCGCCCTTTACTTGAGCCCTGGCAATTTCTGCGGCTTCTTCAAATTTGCCTTCTGAAATCAGCCGTTTGAATTTGCGTGAGCCGATCACATTTGTCCGTTCGCCAACCATAATTGGCCGCAATGTTGGATCATCATAAATAAATGGTTCAATTCCGGACACCATGTGAGCTTCAGCTTGTTTTGTCTCACGCGGCTGATAGTTTTTCATTGCTTTAGCAATTTCTCGAATATGCTCAGGCGTCGTCCCGCAGCAGCCGCCGACAATGTTTATCCAGCCATGGTCGGCAAAATCAGCGAGTTTTTTCGCTAAAATTTCCGGTGTTTCGTGGTAATGGCCTTCTTCGTCAGGCAAGCCGGCATTTGGATAACAGCTGACTGCAGTGGATGCAAGATTGGCCAGCGAACGGACGTGATCCTGCATAAATTCAGGTCCTGTGGCACAGTTTAAGCCTACCGCAATCGGATTCATATGCTCGACAGAAATGTAAAATGACTCGATCGGTTGGCCGGCAAGCGTTGTCCCCATTGGTTCAATTGTTCCGGAGATCATTAAGGGAAGCTGTTTACCAGTCTTTTCGAATGCCCGCTTGATTCCGAAATAACCTGCTTTCACGTTCAGCATGTCTTGGCTTGTTTCAAGTAATAACAAGTCAACCCCGCCGTCAATTAGACCGATCGCCTGCTCTTCATACGCACCAGCGAGCACTTCGAAAGTTGTGCCGCCGGTGACGCTTAGCGTTTTTGTTGTCGGCCCCATCGAACCGGCAACATAGCGGGGCCAGTCGTCAGTCGAGGTATGCTGGGCTGCGCGAACAGCAATCAGCGCGGCAATTTTATTGATTTCATAAGCTTTATAGCCAAGGCCGTATTCATCGAGGACAAGGCTGGTTGCACCGAACGTGTTTGTTTCAATAATATCAGCTCCGGCATCCAAGTATTCTTGATGGATTTTTGCAATGACAGAAGGAGCTGTGAGATTGAGGTGTTCATTGCAGCCTTCATATTGTTCGCCGCCAAAATCTTCAGCAGTTAAGTTTGCTTGTTGCAGCATCGTACCCATTGCGCCGTCCATAACAAGGATGCGTTTTTGCAGTTGTTCAATGATTGGTGTTTTCGGCATAATTGTTCTTCCTCCTTAAGTCGTTCGCACGCTGACGGGTATAGAAAGCTAATTCCGTTGTCAGTTCATAGCGCAAAAATGGTGTAATTAAATAGATGCCATTAAATAAATGAAGTGCGGCATCTATTAGCGATTTGGTGACTTCAATTCCTTCCTGCGCCGCCTGAAGCGGATCGTTGTTGAAGCGAAACATCCGCTCGCGAATCTCCTCGGAAATTTTTATCCCTGGCACTTCATTGTGGAGGAACTCGGCGTTTTTGCTGCTTAACAATGGCATCAATCCGATATAAATCGGTGTATCGAGATGCTTTGTCTGCTCGTGAATTTCCCGCAATTTTTCTTCGGAAAAAACAGGCTGGGAAATAAAGTAATCCGCTCCCGCAGTTATTTTTTTCTCAAGGCGCTGAACGGCCTTTTCCACTGAACGGACATTTGGGTTAAAGGCAGCGGCAATGCTGAAGGCCGTTTTTTCACCAAGGTCTTTTCCGGATATCGACAAACCGTTATTCATTTGCTTGATCATTTGAATCAAGTCAAAGGATGACAAATCATAAACGGATGAGGCTCCCGGAAAATCACCGACTCTTGCCGGATCGCCGGTAATTGCCAGAACATCATGCATCCCAAGGGTGTGCAAGCCCATCAAATGCGATTGCATGCCGATAATGTTGCGATCCCTGCAGGAAACATGTATGAGCGGCCGGATTCCGAGCTTTGTTTTCGCTAAATAACCGAGCGACTCGTTTGAAATTCGGATCGAAGCGAGTGAATTATCAGCGAGAGTGATGGCATCAATTCCCGCCTCTTTGAGCGCTTTTGCCCCTGCAAAAAATTTATCGGTATTTAGTTTCCGGGGCGGATCGAGCTCAACAATCACTGACGGACTTTCTTTTACCATTTCCTCTAGACGGGGGAAATCGCGTTTGGCTGGGACTGGTTTGACAACGATTTTTGTTTCGGTTCGTTTGACCGATTTTTCGGTTATTGGTACAGCATTTTTCAATTCGGCTGCAAAGGCGCGGATATGTTCCGGCGTCGTTCCGCAGCAGCCGCCAAGCAAGCGGACTCCTTCGTTTCGGAACGCTTGAGCCGAACGGCGGAAATATTCGGCGTCACTTTCATAATGAAATTTCCCGTCAAGGTAAAAAGGCAGGCTCGCATTTGGATAAGCGGATAAAACAGCTTTTTTCGGCAGCTCCACTTGCTCCAAAGTTAACAGCATATGATGCGGTCCGAGCCGGCAGTTCAAACCGACTACGTCTGCCCCAAGACTTTCCAACCGTTTGAAAGCTTCGTTGACAGGCGTTTGATCCTGCAAAATCCCGGGTTCATGGAGCGACACTTGGGCAATCAGCGGCAAATTGGTTTCCTTCCGGGCGATGGTCAGCACGGTTTCGAGTTCTTGTAAATCGTAAAATGTTTCAAAAAGTAGGCCATCTACTCCCTCAAGTAAAAGGCAGTATAATTGTTCGCGGAAGCTGCGTTTGATTTCTTCAAGCGAGAGGGAATTCGGCTTAATGCCACGATTGCCGCCCATTGTTCCAAGGACGAACGTGCCGTCAGCTGCCGCTTGTTTGGCAATTTTAACGGCTGCGCTGTTGATTTCCTTCACCGAATCTTCCAAGCCGTAACGCTGCAGTTTTAAATAATTTGCCGCATACGAATTCGTCTGGATCACATCTACCCCAGCCTCAATATACGCCTCGTGGATCGCTTGAATTTGCTCTGGTTTTGACAGGTTTAATTCTTCCAAGCAGGAATCTTTTCCATAGCTATAGAGAAGCGTTCCCATCGCTCCATCGGCAATTAGGATTTGTTTTTCGATCTTTTTTAAAAAGCTCATGCGTTTTCTCCTGGTAAAACAAGTTGCTTTTGCCGTACTTTCTCCAGTGCCTGCGAGAAATCTTTTATCAAGTCATCCGGATTTTCAAGTCCAACCGACAGGCGCAGCAGGCTGTTTTTTATGCCGCGTTTTTCTCTTTCAGCTTGCGGCATGGCGGCATGGGACATTTTAGCAGGATACGATAAAATCGATTCCACCGCGCCAAGGCTGACGGCGAACACTGGTATCTTGACGTTTTCGACAAAAATTCGTAACGCTTCTTCATTTTCCAATTCAAATGAAAGGACTGCACCCGGTCCGTCTGCCTGCAGGTTTTGCACCCGATGCTGCGGGTGATTTTTCAAGCCGGGAAAATAGACCGTGGGCACGAGGGAGTGATTTTCAAAAAATGTTGCAAGTTTCTGTGCTGATTTTTGTGATTGTTCAAGCCGGACATGAAGCGTTTTTAATCCGCGCAGAACAAGCCAGCAATCTTGTACCCCTAAAACGGCGCCAAAAGAGTTTTGTAAAAATCCAAGCCTTTTCGCCAATTCTTCATTTTTAACAACAGCTAGTCCGGCAATAACATCGCTGTGGCCGGATAGAAACTTCGTCGCACTGTGAAGGACAATATCGGCGCCAAGTTCAAGCGGTTTTTGCAAGAGCGGGGTTAAAAATGTGTTATCGACAAATGTTAAGGCGCCAATTTCTTTCGCTAGTTCGCTGATTGCGCGAATATCGGTTACTTTTAAGAGCGGATTGGATGGTGTTTCAACATAAAACGCTTTTGTATTTGGCTGGATTGCCCGCTTTACTTCGTCTAAATTGTTCATATCAACGAATGTATGCTCAATGCCGAATCTCGACAAAACTTCTGTTACCATGCGGAAGGTGCCGCCATAGACATCTTCTGTGATCACGACATGGTCACCTGAAGAAAGGAGAAGAAAGGCAGTCGAAATGGCTGCCATTCCTGATGAAAATGCAAATCCTTTCACACCGCCTTCGAGCTCCGCAATGACATCTTCCAGTGCTTCTCTTGTTGGATTCAAGCTGCGGCTGTAGTCATATTTGCCAAACTGGTCGATTTCGAACTGATGAAATGTTGAGGCGTGCTGAATTGGTACGCTGACCGCGCCGTTTGTTGGATCAAATTTATGACGGTTATGAAGGAGCTTTGTTTCAAAGCTGAATTGTTCGTTTTCCATTATGCGTTCACTCCTTGTTTCACATTGGCAAATGCTTGCTCAAGATCGGCAATTAAATCGTCTGCATCCTCAATTCCGACGGAAAAGCGCAACAGGCGATTGCAGACACCGGATTGAATCCGGATTTCTTCCGGGATGTCGGCATGGGTCTGGGTTGCCGGGTAGGTAATCAAGCTTTCCACCCCGCCAAGGCTTTCAGCAAACGAGATCAATGACAGGCCTTGCAAAAATGGATTGACCCATGTTTCATCTTTTACGCGGAAGGAAAGCATCCCGCCCTTTCCCGGATACAGAACATCTGTAACTCCTTCATGATTGGAAAGATATTCTGCGATTTGCTTGGCATTTTTTTCATGCTGTTTCATCCGTAATGCCAATGTTTTCATGCCGCGCATTACCAGCCACGAATCAAATGGACTAAGGACAGCACCAGCACCATTATGGTAAAGGGCTAAGGCTTCACAAAGCTCTTTTCCCTTGGCAACGATCAATCCGGCAAGAACATCATTGTGTCCGCCCAAGTATTTTGTAGCGCTGTGAATGACAATATCGGCGCCAAGTTTGATTGGCTGCTGCAAGAGCGGGGTATAAAAAGTATTATCAACGATTAACAGGATTCCGTTTTCTTTGGCAATTTCCGCAACGGCCGCAATATCTGTCTGCTGCATTAGCGGATTGGTTGGTGTTTCAAGAAAGATCGCCTTTGTATTTGCGTTAATCTTTTTTTCAATTTCTTCAATATTGCTGGTGTTCACATAGTGTGCGGTCAAGCCCCACTTTTTGTAGCCTTGTTCGAGCAGACGATACGTGCCGCCGTATAAGTCTTCGCTTACGAGCCATTCATCACCAGATTGAAAGAGTGATAGGATCGTAAAGATTGCTGCCATGCCAGAACTACAGGCAAACCCTTGGTCCCCGCCCTCTAGATCGGCAATGGTTTTTTCTAAAATATGGCGGGTTGGATTTCCTGTCCGGCTATAGTCATATCCAGTCGATTGCCCAATTCCTTCATGACGGTAGGCTGTTGAAAAATAAATCGGCGGATTTACCGAACCTGTTGCTGATTCGCTACGGTTACCAATTTGTGCTAATTTTGTTCCTAATTTGTACATGACGATCACTCCTTGAGGGTTTATGGTTGTTTTTTGTAAATAAAAAAAGTCTTCTATAAGAAGAAGACTTTTGTCATTGTGCGAACGCAGCCATTCTTCTTATCTCCCAAGTTAGTCAGTAACTTGTTGGATTTAGCACCTTTTCAATCAAAAAACAATTGAAGGTTGCTGAGGTGTCATCGGGCCATTCCCTCAACCTCTCTTGATAAGAAATCAAATATTTTTACTTTTCTT
>JAKACS010000115.1 GCA_021821235.1 Bacillota bacterium | reverse complement strand
ATGCAATTCGCGCAAGTTTCCTTGGTCGTCCCGGCGGTCATAATCATAAACCCGGTATGTGGTGTCCGAGCTTTGTTGCGTCTCTAAAATAACGGTTCCTTCACAAATAGCGTGTATGGTTCCGCTTGGAATATAGAAAAAGTCGCCTGGTTTAATTTTTACGCGGCGAAGCAGTTCGTTCCAATTGCCTTGCTTTGTTTGCTCAATGAGTTCCTCTTTTGTCTTTGCTGTATGGCCGATAATGATATCGGCATCGTCTTTGCAATCAATAACATACCAGCACTCTGTTTTTCCTAGCTCCCCGTTTTCGAATTCTTTTGCATAGTGGTCGTCGGGGTGTACTTGGACGGAAAGATCCATATTGGCGTCAAGGATTTTGGTCAATAGCGGAAAAACTTCTTCGGACGGGTTGCCGAAGAGTTCCGGCTGTTCTTTCCACAGCTCGTCCAACCGCTTGCCGGCAAATGGACCGTTTTCGATGATCGAAGGGCCATTCGGATGTGCGGAAATAGCCCAGCACTCTCCTGTTTTTTCGGAAGGAATCTCGTAGCCGAATTCTTCTTGCAAAGCGGTTCCGCCCCAAATTCGTTCTTTAAAAACTGGTTTTAAAAATAATGGCTGCACGTATCGTTCCTCCAGATCTTATTCATTTTCCCCTTGTAATGCTTGGGATGCCAACAGCAGTGAACCAACAGTCCCCGCATTGTCCCCTAAGCCCGGGCTGACGATATAGCTTGAAAGTTCAGGCAGATCAACATAACCATTTAAAAATTGTTGCAAATAGTTGTAAACATAAGAGAAAACTTGCTTTTGCTTCATGACGCCGCCGCCTAAAATAATTTTTTTCGGCGAAAGGATCAGAATATATTGCATCAACGCTTGTGCAATATAATAGCCTTCAAGCTCCCAGACTTCCGTGCGCTCAACAAGTTCAATTCCTTTTGCTCCCCAGCGCTCCTCTACGGCCGGCCCTGCAGCTAGCCCTTCAAGGCAGTCATTATGGAATGGACATCTTCCCTTGTACGAATCCTCTGGGTAGCGGCGGACAAGAACATGGCCCATTTCCGGATGGGTTAAGCCTTGCAGCAGGTTTCCTTGAACAATCGCACCGGCGCCAATTCCCGTGCCAACAGTTATGTATAAACAACTGTCCAGCCCTTTCGCCGCCCCATAAGTTGCTTCGCCAAGAGCAGCTGCATTCACATCGGTATTGAAGCCAATAGGCACCGGAAAGGTTTCTTTGATCGTTTGCACGAGCGGGTAGTTTTTCCAGCCTGGCTTAGGCGTGGACGTTATATATCCATATGTAGCACTGTCCTTATTGACATCAACCGGACCAAATGAACCAATACCAATGGCTTCTATCTCGTATTTTTTAAAAAAATCAATCACTTGCGGCATCGTTTCCTCTGGCACCGTTGTTGGGATCTGAATTCTTTCAACGACATTCCCCTTTTCATCACCAACTGCACAAACAAATTTTGTGCCCCCGGCCTCAATTGCTGCTAACATCGTAACCCTCCTCAAATCATTCTTTCTTTTTCCATATAAACTATCATAACGGAATCAACGGGACATATACAATCGGAAAAAACATTATAAACCTTGAATCTTTGATTTTCCCCTGCTTGAGGCTGTGAGTTTTTCTTTTCCGAAAAGCAGCAAGGACAACAGGCCGATTCCGGCAAAAATCGTATAAATAGTAATAAGATTTCTATAGTTGATCACTTCTGAGATAATGCCAAATAATAAAAAGCCGATTGTCGAACCAATCTGAGTTGTATTCATATAGAGCGTTGTCGCAATTCCTTGTGCTTCCGGAATGAAATCCTGGAAATACGAAATGGCAATTCCGCCCGTGATGGAAACTTGCGCGGCGCTTAAAAACTGAATCAGATAGATTTGCCAAGGTGCCTGAACCAATCCAAACAATAAAAAGTAAATAAACGCGATCAAAAAGCCAATCCTGATCAAAATCGCATTATTGATTTTCGTTGCCAAAACTCCGATGGCAATCATAAAAGGGACTTCAAAAATCGGTGGCACACTGAAAATGATCCCGACATCCATTTCTGTCCCGCGTAAAATCTTTGTGACAAATTGCGGGGTGTTTAGCATATGCATCGACGTTGCCGCAGACAGTAAAAAGGCAGCGGCCAGATAGGCAAAAATGTACGGCTTTTTTACGTAATTCCTGACAATCGGCGCCTTTTTCACAGAAAATGAATGTTTCGCAACGTCCTTTAATAGAAAGACAATCGTCAAAAAGGATAAAAAATAACCGGTTGCCACAAATAAGAACAAGCCTTCAAAGCCGATCTTCATTAGGATCCATGAGCCTAATGCCGGTCCAATCGTCCATGACAGGGCAAAAAACATCCGAAAAATATTCATAATAAATGGCGTTTCTTCATTTGGAATGTTAGCTTGTTTCAAGGCATCGCGGGCATATGCCCATAATTGCGGAATTGCTCCAGCCGTAAACCCTAAAACCAAAAATCCCGTTATCGCTAGCGCGAAATAGTTTCGCAGAAAAGCATACAAAGTATACCCCAGGACACCGGAAAACGATGTTAACACCAATAGCTTTTTCCGGCTTGTGTTCGTGTCGGACAGTCTGGCAATATAGCTACTGATCGCAACTCCGCCGATCGCAGTAATCGTCATAAAAATTCCAAAGCCAATATTGCTCATTTTCACTTCATCAAGCCCAAAAAGGGACGAAAACGGGGCAAAAAACGACGAAGAAAGCCCAAGAATGAAATTGATCAGAAAAAGGACCGGGAAGGAAGGAATTCTCCAAACAAACAGCACCCTTTCCTTCACCTTTGAAAAAGAGATCTTTTTCATGTCTGTCACCAGTCCAATCATTTATTTGAGATGAATTACACCGCTAGCTCTTCCAATAGCCCCACTAATTGCAAACCTTTTAAAATACCATCTTCATCAACAGCTTTTGTGACATACTTTGCTACCTTTTTAACGACTTCTTCGGCATTTCCCATCGCAATGCTATTTTTTACAAACGAAAGCATTTCGATGTCGTTAAGGCCATCTCCGAAAGCAAACACTTGATCCATCGGAACCTTAAAATAATCCATTAATGCTTCAATTCCTTTTGCTTTCGAGCTTCCCGCCGGCAATACATCCACAGAAAATTCATGCCATCTGACAAATTCGAACTTTTTAAAGTGCTTCCGATACTCTTCTTCCTCATCTGCTGTGCAAAAAAGCAAAGATTGGTAGACTTCATGATCGTGAAAATAAAAAGGGTCATAGATTGGCTCTTCCGCTATTTGCAATGAGCCAATCCCAGCGTCGATGTAAGGATGCGATTCCATGTTGGCATGCAATTGTTTATCTGACTCATAGATAATCGGATTTCTCCGGCCGACTGCATATTCCGTAAGAAGATGAAGCTCCTTTTGATCCAATGGATTTTGATACACAGGTTTCCCATTATGGACGACATATTGGCCGTTAAAGCTGACATACGTATGGATTCCCAGTTCTTCCCGTAAATCTTTAAACATAAACGGTGCTCTTCCGGTTGCAATCGCCAGTTCATGACCCAGCTCTTTTAATCGATTGATCGCTATTTTTGTAGATTCCGGCAGCCTTTTTTCATGATTGAGGAGGGTACCGTCAATATCAAAAAAAATCATCTGTTTTTCCAAGCTGCTTTCCATTCCTTTCCTAACTGGTTGTTTTTAAAAATGTGCCAATTCCATTTTACCTTAAAAAACCCTCCACACAGAATGATTTCTTGCTTGTGGAGGGTTAATGTTATGCCGCTTTTGTTAAACGGCGTTTGCTATTAAAGGTTTGAGCTGTTTGGTATAGGACTCGAGCGGTAATTCGACGACTTCGACCGGCGATTCGACTACTTTGGACCGGGATTCGACGACTTCGACTGGCAATTCGACAACTTTGAACCGGGATTCGACGACTTCGACCGGCAATTCGACTACTTTCTTTTTATCCCGCTAAACGATTTCTGTTTTATTCCAAATTTTGCGCCAATCTCCTAGTTTTACTCTATAATTTCTTTCTGTTTAGGAAAATTTATATTTTTCAACAATTTGATTTATTTCTTCGCTTAAGTCACTCAAATTTTCGGCGGCTTGGCTGACGTTGGATACAGCGCGAACTTGCTCGTCTATGGAAGCAGTGACTTCTTCGGAGGCGGCAGCTGTTTGCTGGGCAATAGCCGAAATATTTTGAACGAGACCCATGATTTCATCATTCTTAGATGTTACTGATTTAATTTCAGTGTTTAATTTCTCAACCGCTCTAATGGTTTGTTCTACCGCATGTTCAATTGAAACAAACTCATGTTCCGTTTGTACAACAGACTCGTTTAATTGCTGGCCTAAATTGGAAGTTTCCGCCATATACAAGACTGTTTTTTCCGTTTCTTTTTCGATTCCTTCAATCATTTCTTGGATTTTCTTCGTGGCAGCATTCGATTCTTCCGCAAGTTTGCGAACTTCGTCGGCAACGACGGCAAATCCCTTGCCATGCTCCCCTGCCCTGGCTGCTTCGATGCTAGCATTTAGAGCCAACAAATTCGTTTGTTTTGTAATATGCTGGATAGCTTCCGTAATGTGAGAAATATCTTGAATTTTTGTATACAAATTTGTGATCCCAATACTAATATTATCTGCGGCTTTTTCTGTTTCAGCATTGGCCTTTTTAAGTACAGATACCATATTTTTCCCATGCTCTGTGGCTTGTTTCGAGCTGCTTGTAATTTCGAGGATCGCACTGCTTTCCTGATTTATTTTTTGAATCGACCCCGTCAGCAACTCCATTTGTTTGCTTGTGTTTTCAATATCTTCTGACTGGGAAACGGTGCTCGCTGATATTTGTGCCATTGCCGTGCTAACTTCTTCGCTGCCAGCAGTTGTTTCCTCGGAAATAGCGGCAAGGTCTGAAGACGATTCCAGCATACGGCCACTTGTTTCTTTTAAGCCCCTCATCATCATTCGTAATTCGTTTGCCATGCTATTAAAGGCAGTGCCAAGCTTGCCAATTTCATCATCAGACTCAGGAAATTTTAATGTTCTTAAATCACCATTTGCAATTTTCAGAGAAGTATCCGATATCTCATGCAGTAAATTTAGTTTCTTCTTTGCCATAAAATAGAAAACAAGTAAGCTGACAGTGGCAACAGCAAGTGAAATAAGGACAATCATAAGCTTAACGGTTTTTAAAGATGCATAGAATTCATCTGTATAGGCACCGATGCCAATATTCCAACCCCATGGCTTATAGTAAACTATGTAAGCCATTTTTTCTTTTTCCGTTGTTTCTCCCGGATTTTTCCAAGAATATGTATAATAGTGGTTATCCGAACCTTGAGCCTTAGCAGCTTTTAATAGATCACGAATAACATAATTGCCGCTGCTGTTTTTCAAATCATATTTGTCTGAACCCGTTGGAATCGTTGGATGCATTTCTACCTTTCCACTGTTATCATAAGCAAACAGGTAACCTTGTTTTTTGTATAAGTACTTCGATTTTGAGAAATCGTATGTCTTAGTGTTTCCCTTTTCGACAGCAGGCCCAATTAACATTTCCCTTGCCTGTTCCTTTGCTTCACTCAAAGTGAGGTTCCCAGCTTCGACTTCTTTGTTTAATAAATCGAGCATCGGAATCGCTCCATTGACAATATGCTGTAAATCCGTTTTTCCGCTGTTTATCAATTCTTTTTTTGTAAAATTATAGCTTAAAGTTCCAATTAGTGAGCTGATTAACACAATGATCATCGCAATCGACAACAATAGTTTAAACGAAATCGAACTTGAAAATTTTTTCATCATTGACACCTCTAGATATTTATTTGCTATCTATGATAAGGCTCCCTACTCTTCGCTGAAAGCGAAGCACCTGGAGCGGAAATCAAAGAAAATTTTTAAAGCAGACGATCAATCACGTTGATTAATTCGCCAATTTCCGGTTTGCTGACTTGGGCATCAGCACCAACTGTTTCCCCTTTGTGGCGGAGATCATCGGTAATTAAGGAAGAAAAGATCACAACAGGAAGCTTCGATAGCAGTGGATGCTCTTTAATCTTTTTCGTGAAAAATAAGCCATCCATCACCGGCATTTCAATATCGGTAATCACGAGCTGGGCTGTTTTTTCAATAACGGGCTCCTGTAGGATAGCGTTTTCTAAAAATGCTAGAGCATCCTTACCATTTTCGAAAAAATCAACTTTTCGAAACCCTGCCTCTGTTAATGTATCCGACAATAATTTTCTTAAAAGAGCGGAATCCTCAGCAACAACAATTTTAAATTGCGATCGGTCGCGCTTTTCGACCCGCTTTAAACGGTTTGGGTTAATACCTGTTTCCGGATTGATATCGACAACAATTTTTTCAAAGTCCAACAGCAAAATTATTCCGTCCTCTTTACGAATAATACCGATCAATTGGCTGTCCAAATTTTGATACAAATTGGTCGGCTTTTCGATTTGCTGCCAGGAAATTCGATGAATTTTATCGACACCATGGACATGGAAAATGACTTTTTGCATGTTGAACTCGGTGACAATATATTTATCCATTTCAGGCTGTTCCGAGTCAGGGTAGCCCAATACTCTTGCCATGTTAATAACCGGCAGGATCTCGCCTCTAATTTCAATAATTCCTTCAATGTAGTTATGGGCATGGGGAATCGATACAACCGGGATCGGGTTAATAATTTCCCGAACCTTGATCACGTTGATGCCAAACTTGTTATTGCCAACACTGAATTCAACAATTTCCAGCTCATTGGTTCCGCTTTCTAATAACACACCTTTTTGTTCCATTTCGCCTGCCTCCAGCTTAAACAATTACTTTTGTATCAGTTTGCTTATCTAATGCATTGACTTGCTTCATTGCTTCTTCTAGCTTTTCATCCACAACGCTTGCATCTTCAATATGCTGCAGCACTAACTCGTTTGCCTCTCCAAAAATGGACATTGTATCACTGATTTCACTCATAACATTTTGCGAATCCTGTTTTTGCTGCTCAATTTTTTCAATAACATCGGTCACTTCGTTCTGAACCGTATGAATAACAGCAGTGATGTAATCGATTTTTCGGGAGGTATCCGAACTCAAATCAATTCCGTTATTTACCAATTCCGTGCTAGCCGTTGTTGATTTTAACGTTTCTTGAAGATCCTTTTGAATATTTTTTGTCAGCTCACTTATGCTGTTTGTACTTTCTGCTGTATTTTCAGCCAATTTTCGAACTTCTTCTGCCACGACTGCAAATCCTTTGCCCTGCTCGCCCGCTCTTGCTGCCTCAATTGAAGCATTTAGGGCAAGTAAATTGGTTTGGTCGGCAATTTCTTTAATTACTTGGACAATATGCTCGATTTCTTTTGAGCGTTCATTTAATTGATTCATTTTTTCAAACGTTTCGCTAAGCTGCTTCCCCAGCTGTAAAATCAATTGTTCAACCATGCTGACAGACTGCTGGCCTTCCTGCGATTTCTCCACCATGTCTTTTGCTGATTCAATCAGCCCTTCCCCTTTAACCGAAAGATCTTTCGAATTATCAAAAGAACTCTGGCTTAAATCGTTTACTTTATCGAAGCGATCTTTAATTTTTTCTACTAAATTACCCATAAGGTGGTGCTGGCTGTTCACCTTTTCGTGCTGTTCAATCGTCTTTGTCAATTCCTCATTAAACGATTCGATAAACATTTTGGAAGAATTCTCTTTTTGTTTTGCATCAGCAAGGACTGCATCCAACTGCTGCTTTAACGCTTGATTTTCTTCTAGTAAGCGGGTGTATTTCTGTTTTGAAATAATCATTATTGCTCCTCCATGTTTTTGTTTATCTATGCTAATTTAGTATAAAAGTTCTCGTTTTGTAAAAGCGTGAATTACTTCACTTCTTATATCGGCAAGCTTCGACAAAGTTTTAATAAAAAAACAGCCTTTAATCGAAGGCTGCAGTTTTAATTTGTTGTTGCGGCCAGCCATTGCTTTACTTCGAGCAGGCAATGTTTGCCGTTGTCGTAACTTAAAAATTGATAATCGATAAAATCGATGTATTGCTTTAGTCCTTTTTGCGGGCGGTATTGCCAAGTATGGTTTTTTTTAAAATAAGGAAATTTCTCTACGTTCGATAAGTGAGGGAACTGCTGGTAAACAATCGACAATGTGCGGATGATGCGTTTACGTGTTTGATGTTTGGCCGCATCTGTTAGCAGGCGATCGTAGTCGATCCCATCTTGAAGTTTTTGAACCAATTGAATGATATCAATGAAATACTTCAGCGAATCGAGA
>JAKACS010000114.1 GCA_021821235.1 Bacillota bacterium | reverse complement strand
CCTTATGATTGTTCTTACTCCATTTTAAAAGGAGCTAGTGGAAAATAAATGCACTAGAATAACAAGTAGTATAGCACAAAATAAGAAAGAAAAAACAATAATTTCTGAATATTAATAAATTTTAATTTTTCCAATCTAGTTTGAAATTTTTAGCGAAAAAAAGTGCTGAATTTCGAGGAGTCAATTAAACCGTAATAAGTCCCCAGACAAACAAATAATAGAATCCAAATGCAAGGACAATCAATAGTAAGGAGAACGACAAGGTTAAAATGAGAAATTTTGAGAAGACAAAAGATTGCCTGTTAATATCGATGCTTTTTTTAAAATAGCTGACCGTGGTAAAAATGAGGGTTAATATGCCGACAATAATGGAAGCAAGGCCGCTAATTTGTGCCAGCAGATCACTCAAACCAATTTTTGCGGAAAGGCTGGAAAAGTGAAGATTGGTTATTAAAAATCCGACTCCAATGATTGTAATGCATGTGCGAATCCATGCCAAATATGTACGCTCGTTGGCCAAATGCTGCTGAATATACCGTGAATCAACTGTTTGCTGCTTGTTTTCTTCCATCTTAGTCCTCCGTTCTGAAAATTCTTTGGATTAACACTCCCTCTTATCGTTACCATTTTGTGAAACAGGGTAAACTATTTGCAAAGCAAACGAGGAGGAAAAGGATGCAAAAGTTATTAACCATTGTTCAGCAGAATGATACACACGGTGTTCTTACGGAACATCCAGAATTATTTTGGGGAGCGAATGGTCCGTTTATTCGAAACGTCGGCGGATTTGCGAAAATGGCTCAATTCGTAAAAGGGCTTCGCTCCAAAAATAGAAATGTCCTTTTTGTCGATGGCGGTGACTTATTTCATGGGACAGCACCACTTGTTTTTTCCAAAGGAAAGGCGATTCTTCCATTGCTGGAAAAAATGAGCCTTGATGCGTTTGTACCCGGGAATTGGGATTTTGCCTATGGAAAAGAGCAGCTCTTATCGCTGACGGAAAAACTGCCATTTTCCACATTGGCCTGCAATGTTTTGGATCAGCAAACAAAAAAACCGGTTTTTGCTCCGTATGAAATAAAAGAAATCGGGGATGTGAAAGTTGGATTGATTGGCATAACCTATCCATATGTCGATGTCACAATGCCGGAATCTTTTTCGAGCGGATTGGTATTTAATAAAGGAATCAATCAGTTGCCAAACATAATTCAACAGCTAAAAGCAGAATCTGTTGATGTCATTGTTTTGATCAGCCATATGGGTTTACCGCTTGATGTAAAACTTGCATCGTTGATCGAGGGAATTGATGTTATTTTGAGCGGGCACAGTCATGACAGGATAATGAAGCCTATTGTGACGAATCAAACCGTTATCGTACAGGCTGGGTCAAGCAGCTCATTTGTTGGCCGGCTTGATATCGGGCTGGAAAACAGCCATATCACGGCAATGAATTACCAGTTGGTTCCGCTTGAGTCGGAAGATTATCAGGAGGATGGGGAGATTTCCACTTTGACAGACAGCATTCTTGCGCCCTATCAAAGCATGCAAGAAAACAGAATCGGAGCGACAAAAACATTGCTGCACCGCGCAACTTTAAACTCAGCTCCGATGGACAAGCTGATTACTGAGGCCTATTTGCACCAATACGAGGCGGATCTTGCTTTTTCCCATGGATGGCGGTATGGTACGCCGATTCCGCCCGGGCCGGTTACGGAATATGACCTGAATCAAATCATTCCGGCCAATCCGCAGCTATTTCTCGTTGAACTATCCGGTGAACAGTTAATAACAGCGCTCGAAACCAATTTGGAGCAAGTATTTTCTGCCGATCCATTTGAGCAAAAAGGCGGTTATATTTTGCGTTCAAGCGGATTGTTTATGACTTTTAAGCCATATAATCCAAAAGGACATCGAATCCAAACGTTAACGATCAACGATCGTGAGTTTAGACTAGAGGATCGCTACAAAATTGTTTCGGCGGGAGAACAAATTTTAAAAAAATTTGAAAATGAAAAAACGTATCAGAATACAAAAGCGATTGACGTTCTCAAGGAATTTTTTCGCATGAAAAACACCGTGGAATTAGATGAAGCGCCAAAAATCATTAGTGTCTAGCAGTTTTTAATTAAAAATTAACATTTCTTTGGCATAATCGAAGTGAAAGGAGGGAGAAATAATGAATTTTAAATTGAGTGAAACGGGTGCATTTCAAACAGAATTTGAATTTGGCCAGCTGAGCATTTCCGGGAATTCCGATATTGGCTTTAAGCCGGTGCAATTGATTGTTTCGGCAATCGCCGGATGCAGCGGTGGTGTTTTTAAAAAAATATTGGAGAAAAAAAGAATTGCCTACAACGGAATTGAGATTACTGCCGATGTAGAGAGAAATCCGGATGAAGCAAATCGGATTACAAAAATAGCGTTTCACTATTTGGTCGACGGGGAAAATTTGCAGCTTGAGCAGCTTCAAAAGTCGCTGGAGATAGCCTTTAAAAATTGCGCAATGGCCCAATCTGTCAAAGGCGCGATTGAAATCAGTGAAACGGTATCAATCAAAGATCAAGACTAAAAATAGAAACCCGCTTATCAAAGCCGGGTTTCTATTTTTTTAAATGGTACACACGGGTTCTTAATTAAAGATGCAAGTGACGGCAAAAAGTAATCTGGTTTTACAAGCAAACCCGCTAATTTCACAACTCAACACGATAAGGGCTTTACGTTCCTGCTAGTATGATATAATGATTCAAAAAAGCTGGGAATTGGGGGAAAGCCAATGATTCAATCCGTTGACAGGGCACTTAGAATCATCACGTATGTAAGCGAGAAAAAGGATGGAATGGGGGTAACCGAACTTGCCTCCCTTTTGGATCTAAATAAAAGTTCGATTTTTAAACTATTAAGCACCCTTGCCGCTCATGGCTTTATTGAGCAGGATCAGGAAACCAAAAAGTACAAATTAGGCTATAAATACTTGGAATTAAGCTCTATGCTGCTCGAATCTCTTGATTTACGCACACAGGCAAAGCCCTATTTAAAGGAACTGGAAGCTGCGACAAACGAAGTGATTCATCTTGTCGTTTACGACCAGGGAGAAGTGGTTTACATCGAAAAGCTGGAAGGAAACGAAACATTAAGAACCCATTCGAGGGTCGGAAAAAGAGCTTCCATGCACTGCACGAGTGTCGGAAAAGTGATTTTGGCTCATTTGCCGGGGGACGAAGTGGCGGAGATCATCGCGAAAAAAGGGTTGGAAAAACATACAGAAAAGACGATCACTGATCCAAACATTTTCGTTAAAGAATTGCAGAAAATACGGAAACAAGGATACGGCGTTGAAATGGAAGAAAACGAAGAAGGCATTACCTGTATTGCTGCGCCTATTTTTGATCATAAAGGTGATATCACCGCTGCTGTTAGTATTTCAGGACCATCTACTAGGATGACAGAAAAACGGCTGGAGGAATTAATGCAGCTGATTACGGAAACAGGTAAAACGATCTCAACACGGCTCGGGTATCAACCGGATCGGACGAGTTAGAGAATTTGGGGTCAAAAAGGGGGAAATTGAGTGTATAATCAAATTGAAATTTTCTGAAAAAAATGTTATTTTGAGATTATACCAAACCGTTTTCCTGTGGAAAATTTATTTTTTGCAAAATAGGTGAAACTCAGTTTCCTATAATGAAACGTATGCTTAATTTTCAAACAAAAAAGGAGACTGGAAAATTTAATTCCTCAGAGGGGAGGAAATGCGTTCCCATTTTTCCGAAAACTTAAAATAGTCGAATATCCAGGTTTATTTTAAAATTGTCAAATAGGGGTGTCTATATGATTGTTGCCGATTTAATGGCGGGATTGCAAACGGTAATTCCGAAAGAGCAAATGGAAGATGGGCAAAGCAATTTTTCATCACTGGGGAACAATGGGCAGATCATCGTCTATCCAAAAACAGAACAGGAAATTAGCAATCTGCTTAAGTATGCCAATGACAATGGAAAAACGATTACAATTGCGGGTGGCGGAACAAAGAGAGGATTCGGTGGAGTAGCAGAATCCGCGGACATTCTGTTGTCATTAAAGCACTATAACGGTATTATCGAACATTCTGTGGGTGATATGATTGTAACAGTCAAAGCCGGAACAAAATTTAAAGAACTTCAAGACACTCTCTTGCTACATCACCAGAAAATTCCCTTGGATCCTGCCTGGACATCAGAAGCGACCATCGGCGGGATTGTGGCGGCAAATGACAGCGGTCCAAAACGGCTTGGCTATGGATCAGCAAGGGATTTGGTTATCGGCATGCGCGTTGTTTACCCGGATGGCACAATCATCCGCACAGGCGGTAAAACAGTAAAAAACGTCGCAGGGTATGATATGAACAAATTATTTATTGGAGCAATGGGAACTCTTGGTGTCATTTCGGAGATTACCCTTAAACTTCGTCCACAGCCTAAGTTTGAGAGCCTTATTTTGCTGGCCTTTCCTAGCGGAAATTTGGATAGGATCCGCGACTTTGCTGTGAAACTATTGGATTCGGCAGTGGAGCCGGTTTCACTTGAAGCAATCGGTCCATCTTTAGCGGAAAAATTAACTGGAAATGCGAACTATACCTTAGCCATCAGCTTTGAAGATGTCGAAAGTTCGGTTCGTTATCAAGAAGAATTTGTCCGAAGAAATTTGCCGGATGGAGTTGAAATGGTTATTTTTGAAGGGGAAGAAGCGACTGCTTTCTGGCAAAGGTTCGCAGAAATTTCTCCAAGCGGCTTGCAGGTAAAAAATGAAAACGCTACCGAAGCATCTTTGAAAATTGGCGTAAAAAACCTGGATGTTTTGAACGTAATCAAACAAAGCACTCTCCTCCAAGATCCTCATCATCTTAAAATTGAAGCGCACGGCGGACTCGGCCATGGAATTGTTCATATGAACCTAATTGGTGCCAGTCAAGATGTAGTAAAGGCCATATCCCTTATTCGAACGTTTGTCGTCAGTCTGGGCGGCTACGCCATTATTAAGCATTTACCTTTTGTATTTCGAAAGCAAATCAATGTTTGGGGTGAGAAACCTCCTTATTTTTTCATATTGGAAGGAATTAAAGCAAAAATTGATCCAAATCGCACCCTGAATTCAAAACGTTTTGTTGGAGGGATTTAGACGATGAGCCTTAGAGAAATCGATGTGAACCAAGGTTCTGCATGCACGGAGGGCGGGCTGGGCAATTATTTGTGGAGCGACCCGCCAAAGGAGAGCAAATGGGCGGATTGCGTCCATTGCGGCATGTGTTTGGAATCCTGCCCTACATATGAACAGCTCGGGCAGGAGCAGCATTCGCCAAGGGGACGGGTGCATTTGATCAAGTCGGTTGCCGAAGGAAAATTGGAAGTAAACGAATTTTTCAAGGATCCCGTCTTTACTTGCCTTGATTGCCGTGCTTGTACGACAGCTTGTCCGGCAAATGTTGACGTTGGTGGATTGATAGAAGAAGCGCGCGGGCAAGTTCTTCAAGCCATGCCGCTGACCGGTACGAAAAAAGTTATCAGCAAACTGTTTTTAGAAGGACTTTTCCCACATCCAAACCGTTTAAATTCAGTCGGGAGTCTGCTGAAATTTTATCAAAAAAGCGGTCTGCAAAAAGTTGTCCGAAAAACAGGGCTAATCAATGTTATGCCAGATCATCTGGTTGAGATGGAAGCGATCATGCCGGAAGTCAAAACGCCAATGCGGAAAAAATATAAAAATATCAAGCTCATAAAAGCGAAGAACGAGAGCAAGCGTGAAGTCGCGATGCTGACCGGCTGCATAATGGATGTGATGTTCAGCGACATAAATGAATCGACAATCAATGTACTTACCAGAAATGGGAACGATGTCACGATTCCGAAAAATCAAACATGCTGCGGGGCATTGCACGTCCATGCTGGAGATCGCGAAATGGGAAGAAAGCTTGCCAAACAAAATATTGAAGCGTTTAAAGATGCTGAAACAGTGATTGTCAATGCGGCTGGCTGCGGCTGTATGCTGAAGGAATATCCAGAATTGTTTCATGATGATCCCGAATGGAAAGAGAAAGCGGAAGAATTTTCAGCCAAAGTCGAGGATATTTCCAAATTTCTTTATGACACAGGCTATGAAAAGCCAAAAGCAGAGATTAAAACGAGGATTACGTACCATGATGCCTGCCATCTAGCTCACGGACAAGGAATTCGCGAGGAACCGCGTGACCTGTTACTAAACATTCCGGGTGTGGAAATGGTGCATATGCCAAACTCTGACCGGTGCTGCGGAAGTGCAGGAATCTACAATATTACCAATCCGGAAATGGCGGATGCGGTACTGGAAAGCAAGATGACAAATGTTCCAGATGACGTTGAAATGATCTCCATGGGCAATCCGGGCTGCATGCTGCAAATGGCGATGGGCGTCCAAAAGTACGGAAGAAACCAAAAAGTTGTTCACACGGTGCAATTGCTTGACTGGGCCTATAAAAAAGAAGAGGAACAGGAGGGGCGGGAATGATCGATCAACCGATTCAATCCAAAGATCCGCATATTTTAAATCTTGCCAAATTGCTGAAAGGCCCGCGCTCCATCTTATATAAAAAAGAAGATTTGCTTTCCTATGATTGCGATGGTTTTACGATTCACAAAGCGATGCCAAAAGCGGTTGTTTTTCCGCGCAATACCGAAGAAGTGGCGGCTGTGGTGAAATATTGCTACACTAATCAACTACCGTTTTTGGCCCGGGGGGCTGGCACGGGCCTAAGTGGCGGGGCAATCCCGCTTAACGGAGAGGTGATCATCAGTTTAGTCCGCATGAAAAAGCTGCTGCATGTGGATACGGAGAATCGAAGAGCGGTGGTTGAACCGGGCTTTGTCAATTTGAAACTGACAAACTCGATTTCCGACCGGGGCTATTATTATGCTCCCGATCCTTCAAGTCAATATGCCTGCACGATTGGCGGCAATGTTGCTGAAAATGCCGGAGGTGCTCACTGTTTAAAATACGGAGTTACAACCAACCATATTTTAGGATTGGAAGTAGTGCTGCCGAACGGAGAAATTATTGAGATTGGAAAAGACGGTATTCCGGATGCGCCCGGATATGATTTGCTCGGACTTTTAACCGGATCGGAAGGCACACTTGGAATTGTTACAAAAATCACGGTTCGGATATTAAAAAATCCGGAAGGCAAAAAAACCGTTTTGGCTTATTTTGATAAAGTGGAGGATGGCAGCCAGGCGGTTTCCGACATCATTTCAGCAGGGATGGTTCCGGCAGCATTGGAAATGATGGATAAGATTGCGATTGAAGGCGTTGAACAAGCCGGTTTTCCAGTGGGTCATCCCCTTGACATCGAGGCCCTGTTATTAATTGAAGTTGACGGCATTGCCGCTGGGATCGATGATCAGATAGAAGCGATTGTCAATGTTTGCAAAAAACGGAATGTGCGTGAAGTAAAGGTTGCCCAGGATGAACAAGAACGAGCTAGATGGTGGGCAAACCGGAAAACAGGATTTGCCGCGATGGGCGCGATTTCTCCGGATTATTTGGTTCAAGATGGTGTAATTCCGCGAAGCAAGCTTCCAGAAGTGTTGGAGCGGATTGATACAATTAGCAAAGAAGTCGATTTGCGCATCGCCAATATTTTTCATGCTGGGGACGGAAATCTCCATCCGCTTGTTCTGTTTGATGCGCGCAAGCCTGGAGAAATCGAGCGGGCTTTGAAGGCGGGGAGCGCTTGTCTCCGCGTTTGTGCGGATGTCGGCGGTTCGATTACCGGCGAGCATGGTGTGGGCATCGAGAAGCGTGAAGAGATGCGGTTTGTGTTTAATGATGACGAAATTTTGGCTCAAACGGCCATTCGCGATGTGTTTAATCCAAACAATCTATTAAATGCGGGTAAGCTTTTTCCAACGCCGGGACGCTGTGCCGAGGTTAAACAGGAATTGAAACAGGCAAAATAAGCTATATTACTGAATCGGGCATACGAGATATGCTTGATTTTTTTCATTTCGTTCGTTTGTTGCTGGTTCTAACTAAATGACGGGCTGGAGTATTATTTAAAACTTTTGTCATTCGTGCTACATTGAATAGAGTGAACTGTGTTTTTGAAGGAGCGTTAGAGAATGGCTAAACGGATTTTAGTAGTTGAAGATGAAGCGCAAATCGCTAGGGTTTTACAAATGGAATTGGAATTTGAAGGATATGAAGTGCTTATCGAGGACAATGGAAAATCAGGATTGGGGTCCGCAATAAAAGCAGGAGTGGATTTGGTTCTCTTAGATGTAATGCTGCCGACACTTATCGGAA
>JAKACS010000113.1 GCA_021821235.1 Bacillota bacterium | reverse complement strand
ATATTCCATAACGGCAATTGGGCCGGAAGTTGTCCCAATATAGGCACCCATCATAGGAAACAGCACATTTTCTTCTCGTTCTGAATGTGGATCAAGCACAGCTTTAAATTCACTTACTTTGTTTCTTAGTTCAGCAAAATTTACAGCGATCTCTTCATCATTCTCAATTTTTTCAACAAGGGAACATATTCCATCTAACATTGCATATAAACCTTTATGTTCTTCTTTTAATTGAGCCAGCCCTGCGGATAATTCAACTTCAGGCATGCCTGAAAATGCACTCATGCAACCACTCATTTTTTTCACCTCATTGTTTTTTCTACGTTTAGTATAAAAGCCTAATCAAAAGAATGGTGTGAGCGAGGTCACTTCAACCAATGATTTTTGTTTGCGTTCTTTCCAATGTGACAATCTCGTGAAAAATTTTCTAAAATTTTCGAAAAATTTACTTCTTTTTGCTCAAAAAATATCGCAAACTTTCATATAATAGTTGTATACCATTCCGAAAGGGTGACAATATGAGCTATCCGAATTTTCGAGATTTTTATCAAAAAGCTTTAATTCCAATTGGTATTAATGACCGTACCGCTTTTTCTTCAAATGACATTTCATTTTCAGCACTCCTTTCAACCCATTGGCTGATCGCCCTTGAAGGTGAAATAAAGCCTGGACAGCAAAGAGACTATTACCATTGGAAAGTTTGCCTTTATTCTGCAAATGCGGATGGAAACTTTAACTGGGATCAAGTTTTTCATAAATCTCCGGCAATGGAGTCGTTTAATGAAGCAATTGAACTTGCCCGTATGCTTGAAACATATGGTAAAAATGATGAACTCCACATTTCAAACCTTCAAGAAAAAATCAGCTAACCTCCTTTATTCCTTCTTCCCATTTTGCTTTCCCTTTTTTCAATCTCTTTGTGAAAAAACATACATATAGGAAAAATCATTCATTTTGGTCTTTGCATTTGATGAGAAAAAAGGAGCCGGGCTGCAAGATAAGCAAGCAGCTGGCTCCTTTTTTCTAGGCAAGCCGGAATACGATTCCGTGCCCGCCCTTTGGATATTCCCATTTAATATTTTGATATGGACATCCGATCCGGCAGCTGCCGCATTCGTGGCAGCCTTCATAGCCAACCTGCATCCTTGTGCCTTCCCATTTATAAACTTCAGCAGGGCAAAAAACGGTACAAAGTTTTTCTGGACATTGGGTCATGCAAACATCATGATCAAGCACCGTTAAATGGGATTTCGTGTCACACTTAAACCGGAGAAGATATTGCTTTTCCTCAAGAGTAGTTGTTGACATTTTACTTCACCGCCTTCCAGGCACGATACATATCCTTAAGTACGTTGATCGTTCCCCGCTCTGAAGTGATGCTGCGCATAATATCCTTTTGTTTATCACGTTTTGGAGTACCATCAACTGTAAAGAACTTGCTTGCCGCTTTGTTCATCATTGGAACATATTCTTTAAAATATTGCGGGTATTTTTCAAACGTATGGGCGGCATCTTTGTATTTTTCTAAATCCTTCATGATAAAGCTGCTGTACAAGGCATCGCGATAGCTGTTAAGGCTTGAAGTGCTGAAATCATTGGCTGCTTTTGCTTTGAGAATGGCTTCTGCTGCCATTTTCCCTGATGACATTGCCATATTTGATCCCTCGCGGTGGATGGCATTAACAAGCTGTGCGGCATCTCCAACAATGACGACCCCATCCCCGACAACTTTGGGAACAGAACGATAGCCGCCTTCCGGAATTAAATGGGCAAGGTATTCAGCCGATTCACCACCTGCGAGCATCGGTTTAATCATCGGATGATTTTTTAAATAATCGAGCAGATCATACGGTTTAAGCTTCGCCTTAATCATACTTGATAATGTGGTTCCAACACCGATGTTTAAGCTTTCTTTATTCGTGTATAAAAAGGCGGTTCCCAAGTTGCCCTTTGTCGAGTCTCCAAAAATTTCGATGGTGCATCCTTGATTGTCTTCAAGATTAAAGCGATCATTGATTTTTTCTTTCGGCAAATTAATAACTTCCATTACCGTTAAGGCTACCTCATCAGGGCGAAGTTCTTTATGGAAGCCCAATTGTTTTGATAGGAGCGAGTTGACCCCGTCGGCCAGCACAACGACATCGGCAAAAAGATCTCCATCCGGCCGGTCGGTACGGACACCGACAACTTTTCCATTTTCAACAAGGCACTCTTTCACCACTGTTTCATTAATTAAGAGGGCACCAGCCTCGACTGCTTTTTTCGCAAACCATTGGTCAAAATTAGCCCGTAAGACTGTAAAGTTATTGTAAGGTTCTACTGCCCATTCAAGCCCCTTGTATCCAAATGAAACGACTGATTCCTTATCCATCATCCAAAAACGCTGTTCAATCACCGGGCGCTCAAGCGGTGCTTCCTTCCAAAATTCCGGAATAAGCTCCTCTAATTGTTTCCGGTAAAGCACACCGCCCATTACATTTTTACTGCCGGGGTACTCCCCGCGTTCAAGCAGCAATACATTTAAGCCGTTTTTCGCACATACATAGGCGCAGGCGGTGCCGGCTGGGCCAGCCCCAACTACAATGACGTCAAATTTTTCAGGCATAGCTTACTTCACCGCCTTTTTCATTCTTAAGCTGTTTAAATTGCTCCGTCAGTTTCGGAATTATTTCAAGCGCATCCCCTACAATTCCGTATGTGGCCACATCGAAAATCGGCGCGTTCGGATCTTTATTGATGGCGATGATCAGTTCAGAGTTTTTCATGCCAACAACGTGCTGAATGGCTCCTGAGAGTGCCACAGCGAAATAAATTTTCGGTGTAACCGTCTCTCCTGTCTGGCCAATTTGCAGCTCATGCGGAAGCCAACCCGCTTCCACGACATCTCTTGTACCGCCGACACTTGCCCCAATCGTCTCAGCAAATTCATACAGTAATTGGAAGTTTTGTTCATCTCCCATTCCTTTGCCGCCGCAAACAATAACATGGGCATCAGCCAGATTCGCCTTTTTTGTTACCTCATTCACAATCTTTAGCACTTTTGTCCGCATGTCTTCTTCTTTTAGGTCGATTGTTTCCTCAATTATTTTTCCCGTTCTTGCAGCATCGGCTTCAAGGGCCTTCATCACTTTTGGTCTTACCGTTGCCATCTGCGGCCGATGTTTTTTACAAAGGATTGTCGCCATGATATTTCCCCCGAAAGCCGGGCGGCTCGCCTCGAGCAAACGGTTATTCAAATCAACATCTAACATTGTCGTATCAGCGGTTAAACCAGTGCTTAAGTCTGTTGCGACTGCACTTGCCAAATCCTTTCCATTTGGCGTTGCCCCATAAAGGAAAATTTCCGGCTTGTATTTTTCTGCCAGCTGGATAACGCCCTTCATAAAGGATTCGGTTCGATAGTGTTTCAGCACCGGGTGATCGATTACATATACTTCGTCCGCCCCATGGGCAATTACTTGATTTGCCAATGCTTTAATCCCATCACCCAACAAAACGCCTGCTAGTGGAACTTCCAGTTTATCCGCCAATCTTCTTCCCGCACCAAGCAGCTCTAAAGATACTCCCGCGATCTCTCCATCTGTCTGCTCAATGAATATCCATACTCCACGATATTCGTCCAAGTTCATATAAGCCCCTCCCCGCGACTATCTATCGGCTTGTTATTTTGAGGTCAGTAAATCTTTTTTCTCCATTAAGATTTCCATTAATTGCTTGACTTGCTCATCCGAAGAACCATCAAACTTTTTGCCGCCTTCTGGTCTTGGAGGTGTAAACATCTTGCCAACGATAGTAGGCGATCCCTTTAGTCCAAGCTGTGTACGGTCAACTGCATCAAGATCGTTCACTGTCCAAATAACCGGTTCATATCTGGCGGCCCGGATCATATTTGGCATTGGCGAATAGTCAATCTCATTAATTTCTTTTTCAACTGTTAGTAAACAAGGCAAATTAGATTGAATAAGTTCATAGCCATTCGATAACTTTCGCTTGATTAAAACCGTATTTTCCTTTTCATTCACTTCCGCCACTTCTAAAACACTCGTAATCGGCGGGATATCAAGCCTTCTAGCAATTCCGGGTCCAACTTGCCCTGTATCGCCATCAATTGCGTGCTTTCCGCAAATGATCAGATCAATCGGGAGTTCTGATCCGATTTTTTCCAAGGCTTTTGACAACGCATAGCTTGTAGCAAGCGTATCTGCACCGGCAAAGGCGCGGTCGGAAATTAAATAGCCTCGATCGGCTCCAATTTCAACGCTTTTTTTGATAACTTCTGTTGCTTGCGGCGGCCCCATTGAAACAACGGAAATCGTGCCGCCGGTTTGCTGTCTGATCCGGACAGCCTCTTGGACGGCATGTGCATCGTATGGATTTAAAATGGCCGGAGCACTGCGGCGGTCGAGTGTGTTTGTTTTTGGGTTGATTTTAATAATTTTTGTATCAGGCACTTGTTTCACACAGACGACAATATGCATGAAGAAATTCCCCTCCTCCATAATAGCGGCTCAAATTGAGGTATACGCTTTTTTCTTTTTATAAAATGCTATTTATTACGATATATGAATCGCAACACAAGCATAGTACCAAAGTATTTTTCTTTTTAACGCAAAATTAGATTTTGAAAGGTTCGTGGAGTAGAGTCTTGAAGTGAAGTTTATTGTGGTGAAAATAAGAATAAAACTTGTACTAATTTAACTATAAAGGGGATATTTTAACAATGATAAATATCACAGCAAGAAAATTTCTTTCTGACTGCGCAACTTTCATTCCAGAAAAAAAGGAAAGCATTCTACGTTTCGGCATGCTTCCCTTTGTTTCTACCTTTAAATTTCAACAAGTGCTTTTCCAGGAATGACCTTTACCAATTTTGCGAACGTTCTTCCTGCTTTTTCGGATTCTTTATAAGCCCGAAAGGTTCGTTGATATTCATTAATTAACTCATCAAGTTCTTGACTCAACTTTATTGTCATTTCGTTGGTAAAACCATTTTGACTAGCACAATTGATCATACTTTCTCTTTTGGCTTTGATCTCTTCCAGCATCTTTACGGCACGACGATTACTATAACTACACAACCGAATAATCCTCCTAATTATGACCCTTAAAGATTGCAGTCATTCCTAAAAAAATAGTCTACTTGATGCATTATGACAACTTTTACTATAAAAGTAAATACTTTCGCAAAATTAGACAAAACAAATTATTTTTTTTGATTTTCGACAAAAACTTCTCAGGATTTATGAACGTTTGTCGACATCGTCCCTTTTTTTTCAACAAAAATCTTCCAAACTTGAGCATTCCCTTACATTTTTTTAGCGGAAATCTTCCAAAAATGAGAATGTTTTCACTCAAAAAAGATTGTAACGGTGTAAAAAAAAGCAAGGTGGAAGACACCTTGCTTTTTTACAAGTAGTTTTACAGCATTGGATGGTCATGCTTGGCTTTCAAACGCTGCCATCTTTTTTCGACTTCTCCTTCAAATTCTTCTAAGAGCGGTTTGTTTTCCTCTTTTAGTAAATGCTTTGTTTTGCCCATATATTTTAACCAATCGGAAAGCGGAATTCGCTTGTTCTTTGCCTCAGGATCGTACGTAATCGTTGTAACTCCCTGCTCCACTTCATAAAGCGGGAAGAAGCAAGAATTTACAGCTGCTTCCATAATCGTGCTGCCATACCGATCCTCAGATTTCCAGTTTAATGGGCACGTAATCAGGATTTTGCCGTAAACTGTACCGACGTTTTGCGCATACCACTGCGCTTTAGCACCTTTCTTTACCAAATCCTGTGGGAATGCTTCAGAACCGGTAAAGACATAAGGAATATTGGTTGAAGCCATAATTTGAGCCGTATCCTTATGGTGGAATGCTTTCCCTTTTTGGGTTTTCCCTACTCCTGTTGTGCTTGTCATATGACCGAATGGTGTCGAATAAGACATTTGCGAACCAGTGTTCATATAGCCTTCGTTGTCGTATTCAAGCATGATTAATTTATGTCCGCGAAGCGCTGTACCAATCGCAGAGCCCATGCCAATGTCCATACCGCCGTCGCCGGTTACCATCACAAAGGTTGCATCATCTGATACTTGGATTTCCCCGCGCCGCTTTAATTCAAGGAAGGCTTCGACAGTACCAGAAAGCGTTGCAGCACCGTTTTGGAACAAGTTATGCATCATTGTTTGTCTGTGGGAGCTGTACGGATACGATGTTGTCGTTACATAGGCACAGCCTGTTTGGAAGAGCGTAACAATATCGCCTTCAATCCCTTTAAAGAACAATTCTAGACCTGAGAAAATGCCGCATCCCGGACAAGCGCCGTGACCGGAAGCCAATCGTTTCGGCTTCGTTGTTAAAGCACGAAGCGGCGGGATTTTCACTTTTAATTTATTAGTATCTGGATCCATTTGAACATCAATTAAACCCGTTTTGTACGCATCGCCATGCTGCGGTTCAATCACTGGTTTAATGGCTTTTTCCGGATTGCCGGGAACAATGCCGTAATAATCAAACGGTTTTTCGGCATAGCCTTTTTCCATTGCATCGATTGCCATTTGGAAAAAGTTTTCTGCATCTGATGCATAGAAATCTTTTCCGCCAAGACCAAAAACTCTGCTTAGCACGATCGTTTGATTCGCTTTATCGTCTTGAAGTGCAGACTTTACTTCATGTGTTAAGTTTGGACCGCCAGCACCGAAGGAATCTGCACGCTCTCCCACTAAGACAGTTTTTACATTTTTCAGTGCTTCACGAATTTCTTTTGCCGGGAATGGACGGAGAATATTTGGACTGATCACACCAGCTTTAATTCCTTGTTCACGAAGTTTGTCAACGACATCTTTTGCCGATTCCGCAGCCGAGTTTAATAGGAATACTGCTACTTCTGCATCTTCCATATGATATAAGTCAAGAACCGGATATTCTCTTCCCGACAATTTAGCATATTCCGCAGCTACTTCTTTAAAGACCTCACCAGCAGCGTACATTGCTTCAGATTGCTGATAATGGTTGTTTAGGAGATTGTCTCCATCCATATGCGCACCGATGGTTACCGGTTTTTTCGGATCGCGGATAAAATTGTATTCTGTATTGCATTCGCCAACAAATTGCTGAACAACAGCACGATTTTTAAAATATTCGACACGCCGCTTTTGATGGGATGTCCAGAAACCGTCATATGCAACAATAACAGGAAGGCGGACTTTTGAATGCTCGGCAATTTTCAATGCCATGATATTCATGTCATAGACTGCCTGCGGTGTTTTCGCTGTTAAAATAACCCAACCAGTGTTGAGCGCATAATACAAGTCTGAATGGTCGCCGCGAATATCAAGCGGCCCGCTGACAGCGCGTGTAACCAAGTTCAGCACCATTGGAAAACGTGTACCGGACTGAACCGGAAGCTGTTCAAGCATATATAAAAATCCATTTGCGCTTGTTGCATTAAATACCCTTGCACCTGTCACCGCTGCACCGTAACAAATACCTGCAGAGCCATGTTCACCGTCAGCAGCAATCAATTTAATATCATGCTCGCCGCGCGTTTTCATTTGATCTAAGTATTGCGCCACTTCAGTAGAAGGTGTAATCGGGAAATAGCCCATTATATGATAGTTAATTTGCGCTGCAGCCATAGCCGCCATTTCATTCCCTGATTCAAACACTGAAATCTGCTCTGCTAGTAAGCTATTATTTAAATTTTCTTCTAAAATTGCCATTATGCGATCCCCCCTGCCACATAAGGAAAGTTTTGCTTCACGCGGTGTTCGTCAGCATAGCCGATCATTTCCCGAAGGTCGCTTAAAGCATCTGTCGGGCAAGCTTCCACGCATTTTAAGCAGCCTTTGCAATATTGATAGTCGATCCCTTTTAAAAACATTTGTTTTCTGCCACGCTTATCCTCGCCTTCTTCCCAAACAAAACACATATCCGGGCAGACGTTATCGCAGGCAGCACAGTTAATGCATGCCTCTTGCTTAAACTCAGGCAAGAATCCTTGTCTTGATCCGCTCAAATCTTTTAAAATACTATTTGCTTGGGCAGTGACGACACCACCGAGCTCTTGTGTTAAATAGCCAAGCAGCGGCTGCGGCCGAGAAAAACTTTTTCCTTCAGCGCCTTCTGGAACTTTATATTCTTTAAACTGAACTTCATTATAACCGCGGTTGAATGTACGAAGGTTTGGTTCAACAAGATGCGGATATTTCTTTTCAAAGGTTTTCCGGATAACGCCTCTCATATTATCAGGATCGAGGAAGTCGCAAATCCGGTAAAGTGCCCCAAGCATTGCTGTATTGACCTTCGTTTTCTCTTCAACCGCAATGGTAA
>JAKACS010000112.1 GCA_021821235.1 Bacillota bacterium | reverse complement strand
TTATCGGCGGACTAACGAGTTCGACATTGTTAACATTGGTTGTCGTACCAATCGTCTATGAAGTATTGTCAAAACTGTTAAGGAAAAATCGTAAAGAAATAGCGGAGAATGAAAAAATTTAGCATAATAAGAAGGAAAGGCCGTATCTTAGTGATGCGGTTCTTTTTGTTAGGCATGATGGGTATTGGTTTTATACTACCATTTTAACGGGATGTATTTCATTTTTACCCGAGAAGGACAAAAACCTTTTTATAAAAAATGGTTCCACTCAATAAATAATAGAAGCAGGACACCATTGTCCTGCTTCTATTATTTATTACGGATTGGTTGACCATAATCCTGCGGTTTTTACAAAAACGCGCGGATGAAGTTTTAGTCCGGCGACGAGAAGTTCAGCCAGGTCTTCCGGATGCATGACATTTTCGGGATTTCCAGTGATTAGATTTGTTTCGATGGCGAGATCAGTGGCAACGGTGCTTGGTGTTAAGGCCGTTACGCGAATATTATGCTTTCTAACTTCAAGCGCAAGCGATTCCGTCAGCCCTAATACCGCAAATTTCGACGCACTGTAAGCACTTGTTACCGGAGCGCCTTTTTGTCCGGCCGTTGAAGAAATATTTACAATGTCTCCTGATTTCCGTTCAATCATTTCAGGCAATACAGCCCTTGTTACATTGTAAACACCCATCAGGTTTACGCGAATAATGTTTTCCCATTCTTCAGCAGATAAATCGAGGAAACCTCCAAATTTTGCAATCCCGGCATTGTTAATTAATATATCAATCGAACCAAGATCGCTTTTAATATGTTCAACTGCATGCTGAACGGCTTCAAGATCGGCTACGTCCGCGGCTGCTGCTGAAACGTTGATATCATATTGCTCAAGTTCGGCGCTTACCTTTTCAAGATTGGAGATGGTGCGGCCAATCAATCCAAGATGGACACCTTCTTTTGCTAAGGCAATGGCAATGGAACGGCCGATTCCTCTGCCTGCCCCGGTAATAAGAGCTGTCTTTCCTTTTAATGAAATCATCGTATCGCTCCTCATTTTCTTAAGTTTTTTAAAAATTTTCCAGTAAATTGCCGCATTAGACATTCACTTTCTGCAGGCTCCCTTAATCTGTGGAGTCTCGTACCTTTAGCTTTAATCATTAGAATGATCAACATCAATTTTAAAACATATCGCAAAAGACTGCAAAAAGACCGATCGCAGTCTTTACTTTATCGTTTGGGATTTAATTTCCTGGACGTCGTGTGTCCAATTCTGTATTTGTTAAATTTTCCATCTGTTTTGTAAAAGCGATCACTTCTTCACGACATGGAAGCATGTGATGACCTCTTTTCTTCCTAAGTGGTATTGTGATTTGTTAATCTTACTATACCAAAGAATTACTTGTTTGATAGCAAGTAAGAAATGACGTAGATTATACTTTTCGTACATTGAGAATTAAAGAATCCCGATCCATAAGTAAATGAAAAAAGAGCGCTGCGAAAGATGGCGGCGCTTTTTCCGATTGGAGAGTTATAATAACTTAATAAATTCGATCGCCATTAAAAATCGAGTTTTTCACGATCACATAATCGACATTGCGGATTGCAGCCAGTTTGTTTCCTCCTGCATACGAAATGGAAGATTGAAGGTCTTGTTCCATTTCAATTAAGGTATCAATTAAAGGACCTTTATACTCCACATACATTTTTTTGCCTTCGACATTTTTCCGTTCACCTTTTTGGAATTCCGAAGCCGATCCGAAATATTCTTTATAAAGATTTCCATCTTTTTCGATTGTTTCACCCGGTGATTCCTCATGTCCGGCAAATAAGGATCCGATCATTACCATCGAGGCACCAAATCGGATTGATTTTGCGATATCGCCGTGGGTACGAATCCCTCCATCTGCAATGATCGGCTTGCTGGCAGCCTTTGCACACCAGCGCAGTGCCGCCAGCTGCCAGCCGCCTGTGCCAAAGCCGGTCTTAATCTTCGTGATACATACTTTGCCTGGGCCAATGCCAACTTTTGTCGCATCTGCACCGGCATTTTCCAATTCCCTTACTGCTTCTGGGGTTCCGACGTTTCCGGCAATCACAAAGCTTTGCGGTAAGTGTTTTTTAATGTGATGAATCATCTCAATGACGGCATTGGAGTGTCCATGGGCAATGTCGATGGTGACATATTCCGGTGAAAGCCGTTCCGCTGCCAATTGTTCGATGAAGCGGTATTCTTCCTCTTTGACTCCAACACTGATGGATGCAATTAACCCGCGGGCTTTCATCTCTTTGACAAATTGCAGCCGCTTTTCTGGTTGAAAACGATGCATGATATAAAAATAGCCATTTTCCACTAAAAATACGGCGATTTTTTCGTCAATAATGGTCTGCATATTAGCCGGAACCACAGGTAATTTAAATGTATGGCCACCAAAAGTTACAGATGTGTCACATTCCGAACGGCTTTTTACGATTGACTTTGCAGGGATTAGCTGTATATCTTCATAATCAAATACATTATCCAAACGAAACACTCCCAAATACGAATATTTAAAAATAAAAATAAAAAAACGTTCGCCAATTTGATAATTTACCTTATTTTCTTCAGTATGTCAAAGATTTTGGTGGATTATGTATGAAGAGAAGATGGGTAAATTCGAATTCTACGTGAAAATTATAAAAACTCTTATATTGGTTGAATCTTGGTTCAAAGTTGTAGAATCCCGGTTGAAAGTCGTCGAATCCAAATTTCGTTCTTTTTTAACTAAAAATTTGTTGACTCCCCTCGTATGTGATGCTAGGGTATATCTATCATAAATTCGATTGGAATTATGAGACATGAACAAGAAACTAGTCACGTTTAGAACGATCTATATTGAGAAACGTCAAAACGGTAATGTTCAATCCTTATGCCCAGATTGGTCAGCTGGTTGGAAGCATGATTGGCATTAAATTGCGCCCTGTCTGCAAATTTTCTAATAAATAAAGCCCGTTTAACATCATCGAACAAAAAGCTGTTGGGAGGTTGTTGTACCTCAACAGCTTTTTCTATTAAAATAAACAATAGAAGATATAAAAGGAATCTCGAAATTGGAGGAATTACAAAATGAGGGAAGTCCATTTCTACTCCAAAAGGTATCGGGAAATTTTGACGATTTTAGTTAAGCACGGTTTTGGTTTTTTGGTCGTAAAATTGGGTTTGAACCGCCTAATTCCCTTTCACCGCGGCTTCTTTGGGCACCAAATACAAGACATACCCTATACCCAGCCCCATCACTTACGGGCAGCATTTGAAGAACTGGGGACGACTTTTATTAAACTTGGGCAGATTTTAAGCACTCGTTCGGACTTATTGCCCCCAGCTTATATTGAAGATCTAGCAAAATTGCAGTCTTCTGTCCCCTCCCTCCCTTTTAATGAGATGAAAAAGTGTATCGAAAAGGAATTTGGCGAAAATTGGCGAGACTTGTTTTCGCACTTTGAAGAAACTCCACTGGCTTCCGCTTCCATCGGGCAAGTCTATCGAGCCGTCTTAAAAAGCGGAGAACCGGTTATTGTAAAGGTGCAAAGACCAGATATCGAAAACAAAGTCAAAGAAGATTTGAAAATCATATTACATATTGCTAAATTGGCACAAAAGCGGCTTCGCTTAGGAGAAGTTGTTGATTTCCCCGATCTTGTGGAACAGTTTGGGACAGCCCTGCTGAAAGAATTAGATTATCAACTAGAAGGAAAAAATAGTGAACATTTTCAACGGAATTTTCGTGGGGATAAGAAACTGTATTTGCCAAAGGTCTATTGGAATTTAACAACAAAGAGAATAATCACAATGGAAGAGATTTACGGATACAGTGTTGATGATGCAGCGGCATTAAAAAATGCAGCGATTGATGTAAAGCAACTGGCACGGAATTGTGCCGAAATCTTGATTAAAATGATTTTTGAAGATGGTTTTTTCCATGGAGATCTGCATCCAGGCAATATTTTTATCAAGCGAGATGACACTCTCGCTCTGATTGACTTTGGCTTGGTCGGCGAGCTGGATGAAGAAAGCCGGTCGCAAATGGTCAACTTATTCTTAGCCCTTTCAAAAAAGAATGAAAGCAAAATTGCCGATGTATTGATTAATCTTGGCTCTGAAAATCACCATGTTCACTACGAGAAACTGAAAAGAGATCTTAAAGAATTTCTTGATCAAAATCTCCAAGGGACCCTTTCTGAAATCAATATGGGGCAGGCAATGGAATCGTTACTCGAAATCATTTACAAAAATAAAATTCATGTTCCTGGACATTTTTCTCTTTTAGCAAAAACAATTATGATGAGTGAAGGAATCGGGCGGCGATTGGATCCAGAGTTCAACCTGGTTGAGTTTATGTCCGATTACGCCCCTCGTCTTTATTTTCAAAAGTTGCGGACGGAGCAGAAGAGGATCGTAAAAAAAACGGCAAAAGATGTACTGAATTTGTCGATGGAAGCGCCGGGAATGATGCTTAACATACTTAGAAAAGTAAATGACAGCCAGCTGGAAGTACAAATGAATGTTCAAAAAACAGAATCGCTTCTAAGCGAATTTAATAAAATGTTTAATCGTCTTGCACTAAGTATTTTAACAAGTGCAATGATGATCAGCCTGGCGTTGGTTATGCTGATTTATCACCCAAAATCAAGCGGTGTGACATTTAATCTTGGGTGGCTATTTACCATTGGATTTGTTCTCTCGATCCTTTTTGGAGGGTATGTTTTGTTTTCTATTTGGCGATCAGGCAAGCGGAAATGAAAAACAAATTGTACTGGCCTTGTGACAGTTATTGCACGTAAGCATTTTGGATACCACCCTTTTTGGGCAGTGTGGCAGGATAAAATCCGATTCACTGTCCAAAAAGGGTTTTTTTGTTCGGAAAACAAAGCAGTGCTGGAATTTCTTAGTTTCTTCTTACATTCAATTCATTTTCATTTCACGTTGGCTGCTTAGAATGACAGTAGAAATCTTGATTCACTAACTACATCATTTTGCCAAGGAGGAAAAAATAAAGGAGGTTTATAAAATGGGAATAAAACAAATCGTCCTTCCAGTTGAAGGAATGACGTGTGCATCCTGCGTTAGCACAATTGAAAAAGCACTCTCCAACCTGCAAGGGATAAAAGATGCAAAGGTCAATCTGGCTGCGGAGAAAGCACAGGTGGAATATGAGGAAGGAAGGATTGCCGTTCCTGAAATGGTCAAAGCGATCCAAGATGTCGGCTACAATGTTGGAATGGAGGAGATCCATTTATCGGTTCATGGGATGACATGTGCATCCTGTGTTTCAAAAGTGGAAAAAGCCGTTGGCCAATTGACAGGAGTAACAAATGTCGTGGTCAACTTGGCAGCAGAGTCTGTTAAAGTAGAATTCTATCCAGGGAGTCTTACTAAACAGGATATCAAAAAGGAAATTGGCCAACTAGGGTATACAGCCTCTGAAAAACTCACAGGCAAAGATCAACTGGATAAGGAAAAAGCAGCAAGGGAAAACGAAATTAAACGGCAAGGAAGGTTTATGCTGTGGACGTGGCCGCTCGCAATCATTATCATGCTTGGCCAGTTTAGAGACTATTGGATCCTTCCTAAATTTGTCCCTGAGTTTTTAGGTAATAACTATCTTTTATGGATCTTAACAACACCGGTTGTGCTTGGCCCAGGCTGGCAATTCTTCTCCAACAGTTTCCGTGGTCTAAAACGCGGTGTAACGGATATGAACCTATTGTATGCAACAGGAATAGGCGCTTCGTATTTAATTGCCGTCATTAATACGGTCGCGCCAAATGCAGGATTTGGCGGTTCGGAAGCTACTTTTTTTGAATCAGCAGCCCTCTTAACAGCCTTTATTGTTTTAGGTCGATACCTGGAGGCATTAACACGCGGAAAAACATCTGAAGCGATTCGTAAACTTATGAGTTTACAAGCTAAAGTAGCACGAGTTATCCGCGGCGGACAGGAAATGGAAATTGCCGCTGATGAAGTAATCCCAGGTGATGTCGTCATTGTTCGCCCAGGTGAAAGTGTTCCTGTTGATGGGATTGTAAAGGAAGGATACTCAGCGGTTGATGAATCAATGATCACAGGTGAAAGTATTCCAGTTGAGAAACGTTCTGGAGATAATGTAATTGGCGGAACCATTAACAAAACAGGATCATTCCGTTTTGAAGCAACGAAGGTAGGAAAGGATTCTGCGCTCGCCCAAATTATTAAGCTTGTAGAAGATGCTCAAGCATCGAAAGCGCCCATTCAAAAAATGGCAGACTGGGTGGCCGGGCACTTTATTCTCGGCGTTCACTTATTAGCTGTTCTTGCCTTCATTTTCTGGTTCTTTATCGGGTTCGACGCCTTCTTCCAATCTGATTCACGGTTTATTTTATCGCCCTATTCGTTAACAAGTATTGGCGTCTTTGGTTTTTCACTTCTTTTAAGTTTAACGGTACTCGTCATTTCATGCCCATGTGCAGTTGGGTTGGCAACGCCAAGTGCAATGATGGCTGGAACGGGTAAAGGTGCAGAAAACGGAATTCTGTTTAAAGGTGCCGGTGCCATTGAAGCATCATCGAAATTACAGGCCATCGTTTTTGATAAAACAGGTACCTTAACACAAGGGAAACCATCCTTAACCGATGTGGTTGCCTTACATCCGTTTACTGAAGAGCAAGTATTACTCTACACAGCCGTTACTGAGAAAAACTCTGAACACCCGCTTGGTGAGGCAATTGTGAATGGTGCAAGAGACAAAGGCGTTGTCGTCGAAGATGCCGATTCGTTTGACTCAATCCCTGGGCACGGTGTCGTTGCTTATTATCAAGGCCATCGAATTTTAGCAGGAAATAGACGTTTGATGAAACAAGAAGCGATTGCGTTTGAAAGATTATTGCCAAAAGCAGAGAAGTTGGAAAGTGACGGTAAAACGGCAATGTTCATCGCGATAGATGGTAAGCCGGCTGGGCTGATTGCCGTTGCTGATACACTAAAAGAAAACTCAGTCGAAGCTGTAAGCAAATTGAGAAAAATGGGCATTCGAGTTGCGATGATCACAGGCGACAACAGACGGACTGCTGAAGCGATCGCTAAACAAGTAGGGATTGATATTGTTTTAGCCGAAGTCCTTCCACAGGATAAGGCAAATGAAGTGATCAAGCTGCAAGAACAAGGATTAAAAGTTGCAATGGTTGGTGATGGTGTAAACGACGCCCCTGCCCTCGCTCAGGCTGAAGTAGGAATTGCCATCGGCAGTGGGACAGACGTTGCCAAAGAGACAGGCGATATTATTCTCATTAAAGATGATATTCGCGATGTAGTCGGTGCAATTGAAATCGGAAAACGCACAATGAGAAAAGTAAAGGAAAACCTATTCTGGGCATTTATTTACAATACGATAGGAATTCCGCTTGCTGCTGGTTTGTTGTATCCATTCACAGGCCTTGTAGTGAGCCCAGAGTTAGCAGCATTGTTCATGGCAGTAAGCTCTGTTTCCGTCACACTAAATACATTATTGCTCAAACGGTTCAACCCTTCGATGAAACAAAATGGTGGAACTCCAAAAAACCCAATGCAGCATGAGCATGATCATGTGCCGGTAAAAGCGGTATAGATAAAAAGGAGGTTCGGAAAAATGGAACCAAAAGTAGCAAAAATCGCTGCCCTCTATTATGGAGGAATATCAGTTGGTGCTGCTGTGTTGTTTATCCTATTAACATTAAGCAGCAAGTATGACAATGTTGCCAGGATAGGTGGAGCATTGTGGATCCTATTACTTGGCTTAATTGTAACGATGCCGATTTTTATCCCATATGCCAAAAGAAAATATTCGAGTCAGCCGGTGAGTGAGGAAGAATCCCATTTCGGGCATCATCATTAAAATGAAAGGGAGGAATGGATATGAATTGTCATGGAGGGGGTCACGGGGGACATAAGAAAAAGGATCCGCAGCATGAGCATTTAAATGGAGACCATAATGGCAATACGAGTCATGGTCATGATCATCATCGATCCGGACATTCGCACGGAGGATCGCATTCAATCTTAATGATCCTCGCCATTGGTATTGCTCTGGCATATGTGTTTTTAAAATAAAATTTTTGACAAGAAATGCCTTACCAATTTTTAAGCGCCAATGAACGGGATTGGCGCTTTTTTTGGTGCGAGGATATAGTCGTCCCTTTAATCTCATGAAAAGACTCATAATGTATTGTTCAAATAGATCCTTTTTGCTGAAAATGATTAATGATGCCTAAAAAGAGTCGTTCCCGGTGAAAAAGGTCACCAAAGCGGGTGGTTGATGCTCGAAAAGAGTGATCCCCGGTGAAAAAGGTCACCA
>JAKACS010000111.1 GCA_021821235.1 Bacillota bacterium | reverse complement strand
ATTTGTTTTACGAGGCTTAGTTCATTCCATTTTATAATTATGCTTTTCAATGATGTTTCCCCCCAATTTTCAATAGATACTCTTTCTAGACTTTTAGTAGTATTATAAGGAATATTTAGATATATTACAATAGCGTTAATTTTCGTATAGAAACCTCTTTGCTAAAAAACCCTGCTATTGCAGGAAAACATACAAATTCTTTCTTCATCTCCCGAAACGAAATCAGCTCATTTCCTCTAGCAAGCTAGAAATCTAGTGAATACTCGTGACAGTTCAACGGGTTTTGCTGAAAATACGTTATAATTTAAACTAAAGGAGATGAAAAAAATGGAAATTAGAAGAGAAGGTGTTTATAAACTAATTGATAAAGTACCTGATGAAAAGCTATCTGACTTAGTAAAATTAATTAGACTTTTTGCGATACCCGAAGATAAAGCAACAGTGGACGAAATTAGAGCTATTAAAGAAGCAAGTAATGCGTACAAAAAAGGTGAAACCCATTCATACACTATTGACGAATTACGCAATGAGTTTTTAGAAAATGAGTAAATATAGACTCGAATTATCAAGAAGTTCTAAAAAATTCCTAGAGAAAAGTGACCAAAATACAAGAGAACGTATTATTAATGTATCCACGCATTATCCGAAAATCCATCTTTATGTCTCAAACTTGTGCATGGTTACTCATAATGTAAAAATAAAAACCTACCACTCATTGAGGCAGATTTTAAAATAAATTCCCTTATTCTGTTTTTATGGTTTCAGGGCATCAGATAATTCTTTGATTTTCTCAATCCAATCCTTCATGCTCGTATATTCATTTGCATCAAAACCAAAGTGAGACTTTATCAATCGGAGCGATTCTCTTTCCGAGTCATGGAAAACGCCATCCGCATAAATCAGTTTCAAGATTTCCACTAAGACAATGTTTTTCGATTGTTCATTTTTAAAGCGGCTCAAAATCTCCTCAAATGCAAGCCCTTTTACTTTGTAATTTTCAAGCCCTAATTCCTTTTGATACCTTTCAATGACTGTGCTCTCGTATATCGATACATTTCCATCAACTACTGCTATTAAAGATGCCAGTTCCAGGAATGCTTCCTTTTCCTCTCGCTTCAGTTCTGATAAGAACATTGCATTTCTCCTTTTTGAATATTTTCAAAGGGAGTCAAGACATCGATGACTGGCTGCTGATTCCACTTTTAAACCCGAACATAACAGTTCCATTGTCATCATCCCACCTCCAAGTCTATATAGTATATCATATTATCATCCAGTAACACTTTTTTGAAAAATCACACGAGCTTATAGAATATGAAAGAGATGATGGTTGTTTTAAATGGTATACTAGATAAATGATATCCTGATTGGGAAATCGAAGATCGAATCGTTAGGAGAGAGTGAGATTGAATTACAAGGCTGTCATCTTGGATATTGACGGAACCATCCTGCCGCATGGCAGACAGATAACCAAAGCAACGAAAAAAGCCATTCAGACACTTCAGGAAAAAAACATAAAAGTTATCATTGCCACTGGCAGGGCACCTTATTTTTCCAAAACCATTGTTCAAGAAACAGGTGTGGAATCAATGGTCTTTTTCAATGGCGCCTATGCCTTTCATGAAGGAAAAGAAATTTATAAAAATGCAATTGACAAAGCAATCGTAAATAAACTTCAACATTTTGCTGTTGATCGCAAGCATCCGCTTACATTTTTAAGCGGTACGAGCTTTAAAACAACGGATATCAACCATCCATTTGTGATTGATGCATACAAACTTGACCCGTGGAAACCGGAAATGGCACCAGCACACTATTGGCTCGAACAAGAGATTTACCAATTGTTTCTTCATTGTGATACTGAAGAAGAGTGCTTCTACCAAGCACAGATTCCGGAATTAGACTTCAGAAGGTGGTCTTCTGCAGGGGCAAAAACTTGCGATGTTAATTTGGTGCAATCAAACAAAGCGGTCGGGCTCAGCAAATTATTAACGAAAATTGGGATTGCCCCGGAAGATGCCGTTGCATTTGGTGATGGATTAAACGATATCGAGATGCTCTCCATGGTTGGGATGGGAGTTGCCATGGGCGCTGCCCGCACCGAAGTGAAGAATGCTGCTGAAATGGTCACCCTTTGTGCAGAAGAAGATGGCGTGTCCTATGGTTTACAACGACTTGGGCTCATTTAATATGACTAAAAAAGTAAAATAGGGTGATTTGATCCATATCACCCTTTTGAAATGCCACCCTTTTTTACGAAACCCGTATTTCCAAAAGCTGTTTGCTCTCCTGATCAAGAACCAATCCGCGAACCTTTACATTTGCAGGCATCAATGGATGCTTGCGAATGGCTTCTGCACTTTTTTGGACGCGCTCTTTTGCTGGCTTTCTGCCTGCCAACCATTGACCAATATCACTTTCTGTAAATTCCGGCATACAATTTTTAAAAAGATAATCGAGCGTTTGGATTTTCGCTTTCATCTCTTTCCGTTCTTGGATGTTGCGAAGGATTCCCTCTGGAATACTTTGAATTTCTCTTCCGCCGACTACAAAAATCTCTTCAATATTTTCTTCGTAAACCGCAACGATAATATCTCTCATGACATCCCCGAAGGGTGAAATAATGGATTCAACATTTTGCACGAGCAAACTATTTTCCAGGTTAAAATCTGGATTTTTTTGAATAAAATGCTCGATTGGCTGCTCTTTGCCTATAACAACGAGCACTTTCTTCGTGCGAGCCATTTGCATCAACAATACCCCTCCTCCTACCATTTCCCTTTTGTTCGAAATACGCTTACTCTAGAAAAAGAATCCTTGCTTACGATAATAAGCTTTGCAAGTCACTTGACAGTTTAAAAACCATTACCCTTTCACCGTTTTGGGTACTAATATCGGTATGGAAATTTATTACATCGTGACCCGTGATCGTGAAGATGATTTCCTTCAAGTCTTCCAAACCTGATTCCACTAAGCTATTGCGATTTTCCTTCACAGATAGTAATCCCTCCCGATCTTTGCATAAAGCGTATTCCGCTGGCGTTAAAATGCCCTGGAGAATGACGATGATCATGTCCCGCAGTATATCCGATTTTACCGAAACGGATCCGCGCCCAAGGTAGTTTTTCTCCCAATGTGTGAGCGCTTTGCTGATCTCCGCTTCGAGTGCTCCTTTTGATTTTTCGATTACGCTTCCCTTTGATTTTTCCATCGTCATTCCGTTCCCTTCTCCTTTAAAAAAATCTTCATTCTTTTTGAAAACAACGATCTTGTATATTTTTTTGAAGATGCCCCAATCTATCTAGAATTCATTATCTAGCATTCAACCATTGAAAGCAACGCATACTCATTGGCGCCATTACGAAGACCAGCTCACCCATTGTCCGTCAGGGCCTATGGATGCCAGCCGAAGCCAACCGTTTTGCACTTTTTGCTGAAAATCAGGGACGTGTTCCAGCAGCCGTTTAACATGCTCTCTTGGCGCTTGTATTACGACGAGCAGCCGGATTGGTGTATGAAAAGCCTCTTGGTCTGATTTCATAACGGACTGCCAAGGAAGACCGGTTAATAAATCACTTGCATTTCCCTGCATGACACCAAGTCCAGCCGTAACCGTTTGTGTAGCTTTATTTCCGCTTCCATAATAATGAGGGGCAACAGTTGAAGCGAAATATTGCAGATTAATCCATTGTGCAACAGTCGCCGGCCCTGTAATGATATTTGTAAGCAGTGCCCCGTTCTTGTCCTTTCGCCAATTATAATTTTGAAGAAAAACTCTCCCTTCCAAATGGCACTCCTCGGTTAGACGTCGTCCGCCAATAATAAAGGCTGCATTTCGCGCCAGTCCCCATTCCGGCCGTATCTCACTCCAATCTTCAGCAATGCGGCGAGCTTCCGTTTTGGGCTTTCGACGATGATTTCCAAGCGCTGGCAGTTGCTTGATTCGTTCCTTCCCTGCCTCTTCACGAACCATTGGCAGCACAGCAGTAATGCGCTCAAATGCTTCCTTTGCAGAGTCTGACAGCTGGGGAATATAGATCCAGCGCAATTCATCAAGTGAGGTAACATGCTCCGCCGCAGCAAAAACCGTATCCAGTGGAATGGTGATGCCTTCTTTCGCAAGTTCCTGTCTAACAGCTGGAAGATTGCACAATTCTGCGAGTACCCTGGCATTGAAACCACTGGATACCCCGCCGCATGCCCCGCAATCCAGTGCTGAAGCATATGGATTATTCGTGCTATGGCTTCCATGGCCGCTAATAACCACTAATGGAGCAAAATGATCGGTAAGTCCCATCGTTTTTAGCGCTTGACGAACATAGTGTACTTTTTCTTTTTCGCTAAAACCAATTGGCAGCTCTGTTTCAGTCTGTTGTTCATAATCGAGAGTAAGTTTTGTTTCAGGCTTTTTAAGCCATTTATTGCCAAGGCTGCGGGAAATTTGTCCGCTTCTGCGCGCCAAGAAGCTGCGGAGCACCGTTTGCAGAATAAGCCAAGGACCGCTAATCTCCGGTAATAGTAAACTCGTCGGCATCGTTTGTTTCAACTCTTTAAATGCCGCGCCGACAGAACACGCTGTGTGTGATTTTTGCTGATGCCGTTTTAACTCTTCTGCTGCTGCGGTTTCGATTACTTTCATTTGCGGTTTGGAGATGACAGGCAAAGAACGATGGCTGTGCTGCTGATTGAGCTTGTAAGTTTCAATCGGCAATCCGAAAAAGCCAGCTGTTCCAAAAGTCTCAAATGGACCGGCTTTTTCTAGCTTTCGGCGGAACGGCTCTGAACGGACATCGATGCAAAAAGCAAATTGGGCCAATGCCGGGTTGACTTGATCTCTTGGCATTGTTGGTCTTGCTGTTAGCATCTTGCGCAGCTGATCTTCATACGTTTTTTCCCATGCTTCAAGCCAAAGTCGGTTTCGCAGCAGTTGATCAAAGCGGTATGCCAAAAGCAGTCGAGCCTTTTGTTGTTTAAGGGGCAGCTTGAGCCATTCTTTTACCGTTGAACCGCCCCAGGTAGCCCATGCTTCAACCAATTTCCCAATCCTTTTTTTTCCTTCTGACGGTTGCATTTCGATAGGCAAATAAGATTTAAGCAAAACCCATTCCATTGACACTCGGACAGCTAAATAATCAAGTAATAAGGAATTTCCCTCTGGTGATTGTTGGGAGTGCCAGAGCATCATTCCGGCCCAGCCCGGCAGTGCCAGCAAATGAGCTTCCAGATAGCCTTGAATTTCCGAATAAGGAATTTCCAATGCGACTACTGCTTCTAATAGAGCGGTTACCGACTCTTTTGGAAGCTGATTGAATTGCCGGCGAGGGTTGCGTGCAAATGTCGGGTCATATGGAATCAGTTTGCGCCATGCCTGGTAAAAGCCTTCCTCGCGATTGGGCATCGTCCAGACAGCTTGGGACTGATCAAGGAACAATTTGCACCACTTGATCAGATGACGATTCAGTTCTTGGGTTGTTTGCCCTCCTGCCGCCATATCCACACGCTGACTGTAGGTTCGAATGATCGGTTCATCCTTACTTTTAGGGATAAGCGGGGCAAGTTTAGCTGTCAAACTGTTTAGGTCATTTGCAGTGATCTCACTAGCAGGCAGCTGTTCCAGCAAAAGGGCATTCCGGCAAAAGCGTTCCGCCTCCTCCCTTGGGAGTTCGAATCGCTGGGAGTTTAGCCATTGCTGCAGGGCTGATTCCAGAAATTCTTGCTTGATTTCACCTTGTTTCCATGCAGAATGCAAGATTGTATCATTAGGATATAAATCAACATCACTCAGTTCTTTTAGCCATCGTGCCGTTTGATCAAATGGCTGATCTTCCAATCCTGCCCACGGACTCCGGGCTGCAAACGAATCGATCGGCCCATACGGGGCAATTACCCTGCTTGCCGATTTCACGATTTCTTTTAATTCTGAACCAAGGTCTTGATGATTTTTTTCCCAAATGGCTGTTTTTGCTAAAGTGGTATTCACGATGCTCGGCCTCCTTGCGACATGGATTTTGTCAAATACACTGGGTGGCTTTCAACTAATTGTTTCTGTGGCTCACCTAAACGCACGAGCCAGAGGTACAGAATGGCAAAGGCCGGTGTTGACTTGTTGCGAGCCAGCAGCAAACCGAAAACATTGCTGAGCAGCAAAATTGCCAGCACGAAAACCGTTATGGCACCATTCGGTTGAACTGTTTCCGGGACCGTGTTTACAAGCAGAAGGTAAAACGCTGTATGAACCATTCCGTAAACGATTGCCGCCGCAGTAAGCACAGTAAACCCGGCGATGCGTCCAGTCTTCCCGGATCCATTTGCAATAAGCTGTGACCAGGCAATAGCAACAGACCACCCGAGAATAAGCGCGTTTACCAATTGGTATCCCCCATTCGGCGCAGTCAGCCAAAAACCGATGCCTACGAGGAAACCAAGGCCTCCCCCGATCATCCTCAATAAAAATGACGATTGCTTGGCCTCCTTGGAGAATGGCTCTTTATGTTGAAGCACAGAGCCAGCTTGCAAGAAAAGAGTGGATTTAAACAGGCCGTGCAATACAGCATGGATGATAGCTGCCAAGTAGGCATTCAATGCGACCTGAATCAACATGAATCCCATTTGGGCAATCGTCGAGCCAACAAGCTGGCGTTTGTAATCCGTCTGAACAAGCATGATGCCGGTACCCATTAAAACGGAAACACTAGCGAAGACAAGCAATACGATTTGTGCGGAATCACCGCTCAATAGCGGGGCAAATCTGGCAAGGAGAATCGCCCCTGCATTGACAATTCCCGCATGCATAACCGCTGAAACAGGTGTTGGCGCAACAACGGAATCCAGCAGCCAGCGTTGAAAAGGCCATTGTGCAGCCGGAATGATGACAGCGAATACGAGGAACAGATTGATCGTAGTCTTTTCCCACACAGCAAGATGAGCAAGGGAATCTTTTGACAGCATTAGAGAAAGATTCCAATACCCCGTTTTTTGCGCCATCCAGATACTTGCTGCTAACAGAATCAGCCAACTTATGGCAAACATTCGTCCTGCAAAGGCTGCAGCGTTTTTGGCAATCCCCCATTGCTTATTTAATTTTAGAAGCAATGTCAACCCAAAAAGGGTAGCTCCCCAACCGGCCAACATCCAGCGAATGTCATCACTGAGCCATGCGATTGTATCCGCAGCCGTTAGGAGTGTTAGGAGGGCAAAATAGTTTCGATAAGAGTGATCACCGAATAAGTAGCGGACAGAATACTTCTGAACGATTAGTCCGATCGTAAGGACAAACACGGCCACGAGCCATGCCAGAGAATCAAAACGCCATGGTCCGTACACTGTACTGCCGTGATTTGTCAGCAATGCCAGCAGTGCAATTATCGGCAGCAATGATAGGATGCCGATATGAATGCGGACAAATCGCAGCGAAATCTGTGGAATAAGTATAATAAATGAACTTAAAACAGAAACCGCAAGCAAGCTCAAAAACACTGCTGGCAGTATAAGTGGATTTAGTAAATTCATTTTTTCAGCCTCCCTTCTTACACAGGCAAACGACAATCATCAATCCTGTAAAGAAGATGTTTTCATCTTTTCTACAAATTTTAATCTGAAGTTTCAGCAATAGACGACAAAAAAACCGACAATCTCAACGTTCAACGGCCAGCTCCAGCCATTAAACTTAGAAAATTGTCGGTTTACTTTTAACTACCATCTATTGGTTTTTAAACAGTCTACCTTTATTAAAAATGTTCTTTTATTGCCTTCCATAGCGATATAGATTTACTTTTTCAAATTGTCAATGATTTAACCCTATGCTAAAGCAATCCATATGTCTATCGAAACGAGTTTAAGTAATTATTTACAGTAACTATGTTACTAATAAAGAAAAATTCTGTCAAGTTTTAAACTTTAAGATTTCGGATTGTTCGTACAGACAGACCCATTTACTTACCGCTTGGCCATCCTTTTTAAGTCTTCACAAAAAGCGGCCACGCCTTCTTCTGTTGTAGCCCAAGAGGTTACAAGGCGAATGGCAGAATGACAAGAATTCTTTTAAAATCTGTTCTTTCCCAAACGGGATTATTCAAGTTCAAACAATATCATCTGCTCTGTTTCTCCAAGGCGCTCGATCGATTTCGCTTCATGATCTTGAAAATACGCATAATGAAGCCATTTTTCTTTTGTCATGATTTTTTTGGACGATTCAGTTGACGTTCTTAGCCTACAGCTGTAAATAATCGGGAAATAATCCTGAAGAAATTTCCCTTCTGCGTGCGCAGTAAGGGCGATTATTTGAAAACCGAGCTGTTCAGCAATAAAAAACACGGGGCTTAAACCATGCTCGCTTGAAGCTTTTCCAAATGGATTATCAAGTATCACGGCACGATGACGTTTCATATTGGATTGAATATGC
>JAKACS010000110.1 GCA_021821235.1 Bacillota bacterium | reverse complement strand
CCGATCTCCAGTTCAATGACCGCTTTCGCGACTCCATTAAAGGAAGCACGTTTAATTTGTATGAAAAAGGTTTTGCGCTTGGCAATGAGCATTTTTTCGAGGAAGCAAAAGAAGTCATTACCGGCAGTATCGGGTTTACGAAAACAAGTAATCCCATATTTGTACAACCGCATCAAACAGTGAATTATGTTGAGTGCCATGATAACCACACTCTCTGGGATAAACTTGAAGCTTGCTTTCTAAACGAAGGAGAGTCTTTGAAAAAAAGCTATCACCGGCTGGCAACAAGCCTTGTACTCTTGTCTCAGGGGATTCCGTTTCTTCACAGCGGCCAAGAGTTTTTTCGGACGAAATACGGCGTTGGCAATAGCTATCGCTCCCCTGATCGGATTAATCAGTTGGATTGGGATCGGGCTCAAACATTTTCGGATAATGTTGCTTATCTAAAAGGGATCATCGCTATCCGCAAAACGTTTCCTTGCTTTCGCCTGCGCACAGCAGCAGAGATTAAGAAAAAATTGGCGCTGTTGCCGCTTTCTCCGCCATTAATAGGACTTTTTTATCATGATTTTCCGCAGCAAATGCTGTTATTCATCAATCCAACGGCAGCCTTACAGCGGATTTCCTTGCCTGCCGGGGAGTGGAATGTTTTAGCGGACGACAAAAAATCCGGAGTCACCCCGCTTCGCCAAATTGCCCAGCAAGAAGCAGAATTGGCGCCTGCCAGCTTGCTTGTATTATTGAAAAAGGAATAGAGAATCGATTTTCCCTTGCTTTCGGGTTCGTTCATTATTTTTCAAGAAGGCTTGACGAAAAATGGCTGAACGAGATAAAATTTAGTAAGATGGCTATTGTGTGGAATGGTATCAATAGCTGTTTTTTTATTTTTTTGCACGGCAGGAAACCTTCCGACAACATGGATTTTTGCCTCGAGATACTTATGGGGGATCACCCATTAGAACGGGATAAATTGAAGGTGAACAATTTTGGAACATCTATTAGGACAAGGCTGGGAGATTGTCCCTGCAGGGGGAGCGACTGGAGAGGCCTTTTTTGCAAAGTTCGAAGATCAAAGACTTTTTCTCAAGCGCAATTCCTCACCCTTTCTTGCAGTATTATCAGCAGAGGGAATCGTCCCGAAGCTTGTTTGGACGAAAAGGCTCGAAAATGGCGATGTGATTACAGCGCAGCAATGGCTGGTAGGCCGGGAATTAAAACCGGATGAAATGAATCAGGAACAAGTTGCAAGGCTGTTGAATAAAATTCATCGCTCAAAACCGATGCTGGGCATGCTTAGCCGGCTCGAAAAATCACCTTTATTGCCTGATGCTCTTTTTCGAATCGTAACGGAACAATTGGATGAAGAAGTTCTCCAGCTGCCGGAGGTTCAGAAAACCATTTCTTTTTTGCAAGCGGAGAATGCCAATGTTTATTGTGAGGAAAAAGTCGTTTGCCATGGAGATGTAAACCATAACAACTGGCTGCTTTCTCAAGACAACCAGTTGTATCTCATCGATTGGGATGGGGCGATGATTGCTGATCCAGCCATTGATTTGGGTTTATTGTTGTATTGGTATATACCGGAAAACAACTGGGAGCAATGGCTTGCCATGTACGGAAAAAAGCTGACGCCTCATTTGAAAATCAGAATGAAATGGTATGTGCTGCTGCAAACATTATCGTCCATCCAATGGCATAAGGATAAAGAGCGTTTTGAAGAAATGAATAAATGGATTGATTTTTTGGTAAAAGTTGCTTAGCTGAAGGATCCAATGTTATTGACCCAATTTGCCAAGTTTTCCTGGTTCGATTGGATATGCTCATTTAAATCAGCTGAATATGCGCCGTTTTGACTGTAATGATACACTTCCTGCAGGATGTTTTTCGTATTTTCATCAAGCTGCCCGTTGACCATAAGAGATTTTACCAACCGTTCTAATTGTTCACATTCGGCTACCGATCCACAGCAATCTGTTTGATGGTTGCTTAATATATCTTTTAGCAATGTCACTTGATCTTGATAACTCAGTGGCATGGAACCACATCCTTTCTGCTTAAAATAATGGCTATGCTGTATTCATTAGAAGTGTGGAAGCAACGTTACTCTTTAGCATAGCCAAAATAAAAGGGAATTCACCGATAGGATGTGAATTCTTTTTTTATTTATACATCGGTGGCTTCCGATTCCAACTTACGGTGGAAACAGGGGAAAATACTATTGCAAGACCACCTGTCTAATGATAATGTTTGTAACAAGTAAAAAATTTAGGAGTGTCAGCATGCGACTTAGAAACAAACCTTGGGCACAAGATAAAATAGATCATCACCCGCAATTTGTGATCCCGAAACCAGAAGCACTTAAAGGGAAATGGCAGGAGGTTTTTGAAAAACAGCAGCCACTTCAGATTGAAATTGGAAGCGGAAAAGGCCGGTTTATTACCGAAATGGCTAAAGCCCATCCCGAGATCAACTATATCGGTATTGAACTGTCTAAAAGTGTGCTTGTTGCCGCACTGGATCGGGTTATTGAAGCCAACCTGCCAAATGTAAAGCTTTTAAACGTGAATGCGAATGAGTTGGAAACGTTTTTTGGGAAAAATGAAGTCGATTGTATTTATTTAAACTTTTCCGACCCGTGGCCAAAGTCCCGGCATGAGAAAAGACGGCTAACGTATAAAACATATTTAAAAATGTACGAGAATATTTTAAAAAATGGCGGCGAAATTCACTTTAAAACCGATAATCAAGGCTTGTTTGAATACTCCTTAATGAGTTTTTCTGCATACGGCTTACTGCTGAAGGATATTAGCCTTGATCTCCACAATAGCCATTTTGAAGGCAATATTATGACCGAGTACGAACAGAAATTTTCCGAAAAAGGCAATCGAATTTACCGCTGTGAAGTGCAGTTCCATTAATCGATTAAAAAGGCTGGTTCCAATAAGGGGCTGGTCTTTTCTTTTTAGATGCTCCGATGGTAAAATGAAAAAAAGTACATGGGGGAGGAAGAAAAAATGGAAGCGCTTAAAATTGGGGGAGTTTCGTTGACATGGCTGTCTGGCGGGGTGACAAATCTGGATGGCGGTGCGATGTTTGGGGTTGTTCCAAAGCCGCTATGGGAGAAAAAGTATCCGTGCAATGAGAAAAATCAAATTGAGCTGCCGACAGATCCGATATTGATTCAAACTGCTGGCAAAAATTTTTTATTGGAATCGGGAATTGGCAAGGGCAAATTAACGGAAAAGCAAAAGCGGAACTATGGGGTTACGAAGGAAGCGGAGATCGTGGAGTCTTTGGCGCAGCTTGGGTTAACGGTGGAAGATATTGATTATGTGTTGATGACACATCTTCATTTCGACCATGCCTGCGGGTTGACCCAACTTGAAGACGATGGCAGTTACTCATCGGTATTTCCCAATGCTAAGATTATCACCTCAAAAATCGAATGGGACGAGATGCGTGAACCAAATATTCGCTCTCAAAATACATATTGGAAAGAAAATTGGGAAGCAATTGCCGGCCAAGTTACAACTTTTGAGAGGGAATGGACTTTTGGACCGCTAAAATTGGTTCATACGGGCGGTCATAGCAATGGTCATAGCATTTTAGCCATCGAAGACGGTGATGAGACTGTCCTTCATATGGCGGATATTATGCCGACACATGCTCATCAAAATGTTCTTTGGGTTTTAGCCTATGATGATTATCCGATGGATTCGATTGCAGCGAAGCAAAAATGGCTGTCGTTCGGCCTAAAAAAAAATGCCTGGTTCATTTTTTACCATGATGCGTATTACCGGGCAATGAAGTGGAGTGAGGACGGGAAAATGATCGAAGATAGCATTAAGAGGGAGCGGTGAGAGTTTATCGAGAAATTCATCATAGACGGTAATGAAAAAACCCGGTTTTAATCATGAAACCGGGTTGAGTGTTGAAATTCGCTGAACATCAAGGATCGTTCCGGTTGCGGCGTCTGCAACAAATTCGTATTGTTCATTTGTCCCGTTTTCTTGTTTGGTGATGCCGCCTTTATAAACTTGGTAGTGGATCATTCCTTTTTCGTATGGTTCTGCTTCCATTTGAATCCAGGACCCACTGATTGATCCGCTCTTTTTAAACTCATTTTTTACATGTTCCAGCACTTTTTCTGGAACCGCATTTCTTTTTTGACTGATTATTTCTTTAACAGCATACCCACCCGCCAATCCAATGGCAGCACCATAAATAAATGATTTCCAATTCACTTTTTTTTGTACCTCCAAACATTTCCTGCTTTTTACTTTAGTATAGCTTATTCAGCGAGCAGAACATACTAAAACCATCATCTGATTGAAATAGTGGCAGGAGGTATGAACTTTCTGTAAAATAAACCTATACATAAACTAAAGGGAGCTAGTTTTATGAATGAGCAAACATTAAAGCTTTTCAAAACATTAACAGAATTAAACGGTGCGTCGGGAAATGAGCATTCTGTCAGAAGGTTCATGAAAGAGCAGCTTTCACAGTATGCAGATGAACTTGTTCAAGATAAACTTGGTAGTGTTTTTGGGGTGAAGAAAGGGAATGGTCCGACCGTTATGGTCGCAGGACATATGGATGAAGTTGGTTTTATGGTCACCTCCATCACTGATAATGGCATGCTGCGGTTTCAACCATTGGGTGGCTGGTGGAGTCAAGTATTGCTTGCCCAGCGCGTGCAGATTATTACTAAAAATGGCCCCGTTATTGGTGTCATTGCTTCGATTCCTCCGCATTTATTGGATGAGGCAAAGCGAAATAAACCAATGGAGATCAAGAATATGCTGATCGATATTGGTGCCGATGACCGGAATGATGCTGAACGGATCGGCATAAAGCCGGGTCAACCCATCTTGCCGATCTGTCCGTTCACTCCAATGGCAAACGGAAAGAAAATCATGGCAAAGGCATGGGATAACCGCTACGGGTGCGGCCTTGCCATTGAGCTTTTGCAGGAAGTTAAAGATGAGACATTGCCGAACACCCTTTATTCCGGTGCAACGGTACAGGAAGAAGTAGGCTTGCGTGGCGCGCAAACAGCAGCAAATTTGATCAAGCCTGATATTTTCTTTGCACTTGATGCGAGCCCTGCTAACGATATGTCTGGAAAAAAAACAGAGTTTGGACAACTTGGAAAAGGTACGCTTTTGCGCATCCTGGATCGTTCGATGGTCACACATCGCGGTATGCGGGAATTTGTTCTGGATACGGCTGAAACGAATAAAATCCCTTATCAATACTTTGTTTCACAAGGCGGAACGGATGCAGGGAGGGTTCACCTATCAAATCAAGGTGTTCCAAGCGCGGTGATTGGGATTTGTTCACGCTATATTCATACACATGCTTCCATCGTCCATATCGATGACTATGCCGCAGCAAAAGAATTGCTAATTAAACTTGTGAAAGCTTGTGATCAAACAACAATCGATACGATTAAAGCAAACAGCTAAGGTTCAAACCGATAAAGATCCGGGAAAAGGAGGCTGCTTTAGGGTATGCCTCCTTTTCGCTATGGGAAAAATAGGAGTGATGATGACAATGAAAATTATAATTGGTTCAAAAAATCCGGCAAAAATTCTAGCGGTTCAAAATGTCTTTCAAACAGCCAAGGCTGAGTTTATTTCACTTGATATTCCATCAGGTGTCAGCGAGCAGCCTTTTTCCGATGAAGAAACAATTCAAGGAGCGATCAATCGGGCAAAAAACGCGTTAAAGAGCGGAGAGGGGGATATCGGGATCGGTCTTGAAGGCGGTGTACAAGAAACAAGACAAGGCTTAATTTTGTGCAATTGGGGTGCCCTTGTGACAACAGAGTTTGATCCCTTTATTGCCGGGGGAGCGCGGGTGCTTCTTCCTGTCGAGATTGCTAATCGCTTAAGAGCGGGCGAAGAACTTGGACCGGTTATGGACGATTATGCGAAAAAACAAAATGTCCGCAAAACGGAAGGAGCGATTGGCATTTTTACAAATGGGAAAATCAGCCGGGCTGAAATGTTTACCCACATCATGGGCATGCTTGTCGGCCAATATGAATACAAATTAACCATGGTGGAAAAGCATTGAGTCATTTTTCGACACGAACATTCGACAAGTGCGTTGTCAGCGAATCGGGGAAACAGGTATGATAGACATAGGAAATACGAACTGCTAAGGAGGAAATGATGAGAAAACCTTTCAAACTAGTGTTGCTTGCGCTGATCCTGATGCTGGCGCTCGGAGCCTGTTCCAGTCCATCTGTTAAGAAAGAAAGTGCTAAAGCAGTAAAAGCAGCAAAATCCATTTTAACGGAACAACCACGAAAACCTAACCAAAATAGTGGCGGAGTGGAGTTTTACCTTCCATTTGGTTTTAACATAACGTCGAAATCACCGAACAATGTAATTTTGAAAAGTGGTACAAAAACGTATATTCTGTTTGTCAACCCGAAAGAAAAGCTTACGAGTGACGTTGTGTACAAAGCCTCACTTGCCCAAAACAAAAAGCTTGCTGCAAACGAAAAATTCACAAGTCAAAACAAACTTGGCTATGTGTTAATTGCGCCAATCAAAGACGATCTCAATGAACTGACCGTCGGAATTGGCGGATCCAAACTAACGACCGAAACAAACAATGCAAATTTGAAAGAAGAGGCAACAACAATGATGCGAATCATCCACTCACTAAAATTGGCAGGACAGAAATGATTGCAAATGATTGGACGAATGAGGGCATCCCTTGTTATCATTTTTATGGAAGTACGGGTCTAATACGATATGGGGGGCTTTTATAGATGAAACACTTAGAATCAATCGAACAGTTTGAAGATTTACGCAATGGGGGAAAAACGATTTTCATGTTTTCGGCAGTATGGTGCCCGGATTGCCGCTTTATTGAACCGTTTATGCCGGAAATTGAAGTGAAATTTCCTGAATTTACGTTTGTTCACATCGATCGTGATGAGTATATCGACCTATGCCAACAGCTGGATGTGTACGGGATACCAAGCTTTATTGGCTATGAAAACGGGAAAGAGCTTGGCCGTTTTGTCAGCAAAGACCGGAAAACACAGGATGAAGTTGAAAACTTTATTTCCGGATTAAAAAAATAACGGACCATAACCTCTCCATCTCATCATGAGGTGGAGATTTTGTTTACATTGAAACGATTGGAGGGAAGAATGTGAAGATGGATAGTTTGAAAATGAAAAAGGAGCTCGAGAGACGCTTGGCATCTGATGAGCGAACCATTCGATACGACAGAGAAAAAGAGCAGCTCCGTATTGAAAATAAATCAAACGGCAAAGGAATTACCATTTCTGTGGCCGACATCGCAGCAAAATGGCATACCGAAAAAGAAAAAGCCATTAACGAAGTCGTGTATTACGTTGAAGAAGGGCTTCGAGCCATGGATAGTCAAATCAAGTTTTTAGGGTATGAAAAAAATATTTATCCGGTTATCCGGTCTACCTCTTTTCCCACAGAAACAAACGAAGGCGTGGCGTTCCTTTTTGATGAACATACGGCGGAAACAAGAATTTTCTATGCCTTGGACATGGGTAAGACCTACCGGTTACTTGATTTCACCATGCTTGAAAGAGAGGAATGGTCAGCGAGTAGGGTGAAAGAAATAGCCTTATTTAATGCGAGATCACTGCCGACTCCCGTAAAAGAGGACCATGTTGCCGGGAATCTGTTTTATTTTCTCAACACGAATGACGGATATGATGCAAGCCGGATTTTAAACAAAGGTTTCTTAAATGATTTCAAAAAAAGGATCACCGGGGAAATGCTGGTTGCAGTCCCTCATCAAGATGTGCTGATTATTGCAGATATCCGTAATCAAACCGGCTATGATGTGCTGGCACAGATGACAATGAGCTTCTTTGCTAGCGGCCATGTACCAATTACTGCCTTATCGTTCGTATATGAAAACGGCGAATTGGAGCCTATATTTATTTTAGGAAAACGGCGAAAATAAACGTTTCCATCAAGAGACCGTCTAAAACGGTCTCTTATCTTTTAAAAAGGAATTTTCAACCAAATTGTATATAAAATGTCCTATTCTTCGATTTTTTGTCGAATTTTTCGCAAATACTGCTAAAATAGAATGATAGATGATGGTAGAAAGAGTGATCGTTTTTGAGTTGGATACAAACCTTTTTTCAGCTGTTTAGGAAAAATGAGCAGGCATATGAAGTGGAAGATGAATTTGTTCAAGGTCAAATTGAGAGTCAATTTTTAAATCAGGAGCATCAGAATAAGGAAATGGATGCCCGAATTACGTATCAATACCCGAAAGGAAAATTTCGCTTTCCGATTATTCCAGATGAGGCGAAAGTGCAGGAACGAAGACAGCCAAAACAGTCAGATCCAGTGGCATTGGAGGAAAAGAAGCGAGAAACGAGCCCA
>JAKACS010000109.1 GCA_021821235.1 Bacillota bacterium | reverse complement strand
AGGTATAATCCTCATAATAATGAGAAATTATACCTTTCCTAGTTAAAAGAACTCTGTTGATTGGAGCGGAAATCAACAGCCAATTTAGACGCACAACCAAATTCAAGAGAACTTTTTCAGTGCCCTCCAATTTAGCCAGGGCTTTTTATTCATTTACCGGGGTGGTTGGCAATATTTCAATAATGGCTTTTTCCAACACTGGATCAATTTCATTATTCAATAAAATATGAACGTCGCCACGATCTTCCTCACTGCGGATCAGCCGCCCAACACCTTGGCGTAAACGTAGCAGCATATACGGCAGATCCACCTCAACAAACGGATCAGCAACCCCTTCCCTTTTTGCTGTAAACACTGGATCATTTGGCGGGAAAGGCAAAGAAAAAATCAGCACATTTTCTAGTGAACGCCCCGGGATATCAAGACCTTCCCATAAATTCATAGCAACCAAAACAGCGTGTTCGTCATTTTGAAATTTGGAGACAAGAGTGCTGATTTCAGCATCCCCCTCAAAATAAAGCGGATAACTTAACCGATTTCCAAGCATTTGTTTGATATCGGTTAATTCCTGTTTATTTGTAACCAAGATCAGTGCCCGGCCATCTGTCTGCTTGATTCTCTTCATTAAATAGTCAACTTTCCCCAAGAAATCCCCTGCAGAAAACTTCGGTAGATGGATGCACATTCTTTCCTGATAGTGAAAAGGTGAAGCAACAGAAAAAGATAGATAATCATCAATGCCTAGACTTGAAGCAATATAGTCAAACGATTTTTGATGGGAAAGGGTTGCCGATGAAAAGATATACGGTTTTTTTTGCGAAAAGACTTCATCGCGCATCACTTCTTTTACCATTTTTGGCATAATCACAAGTGTTCTTTCAGCCGTATTTTCTTCGAACCATGTAATACCATTTATTGTTTGCAAGAAAAGCCCTAATGAATGGGCAATTTGTTCGATGTATTCCTCGACAATTTTCAAATCATACTCATTGATGACATAAAGCTCGCTGTCAAAGACTAACTCTTCTTCAAGCTTTTCTAATTGATGTAGCAGTGCATGGCCTTGGTTTAACACCTGTGCAGTTTTTTTAATAAATTGCTTTTCTGAGCCATTCACTGAATAGGAATTTTCCGAGATGATAGTAAAAAACTTCTCATTTTCGAACAAAATAGCTTCTATCGTATGCAATGTCTCCTCACGAACATCGTTTTCCAGCAGCCTAGTCAACAAATTTTCTAACGTTTGTTCGGTAAACCGATAACTTAATGCCTTCTGGCAGGCATACTCCAATAAGTGCCCTTCATCAAAAACAACGGCCGAATGCTCCGGCAGAAGTGGCAGCTGCCCTTCTCGTTTGCGCGATTCCTTTGTCCAAATATGCTCCATATAAAAATCATGTGAACAGATGATTAAATCTTCCGCATGGCGATAATAATCACGATGCAATGTCAGCCCGCAGCGATGTCGTTTGTCACAAGAAAAACAATCTTGCAGCGGATCCCAGCTTAGCTTCTCCCATTTTTCATCTGACAGTGTAGGGTAGTCGCGGCGATCTCCATATCTTTCAAATGTCTGCATCGACCCACCAGAACGGACAAAGTCCGGCAGCAATTGATCAATTTCATTCAATTCATCCAGCCTATTTGACAATCGTTCATTGTCCAGCTTTTGCAAACATAAATACTGCCCTCGCGATTTTGCCAACCGGACATCAATATTAAGACCCAATATTTTTTCAAGCTTGGCAATATCCCCTTCGTCTTTTACCAATTGCTCAATCAGCGTCTCGTCGGCACAGGCAATAATTGCAGGTTGATTCGTATAGCGGGCATACATAATAGCATAAAGCAAATAAGCGATCGTCTTGCCTGTTCCAACACCTGCCTCGGCAAACATCACTTTTTTCTCTTTAAAGGCTTTTTCCAGCTGGAAAGCCATATAAATTTGTTCATCTCGTAGCTCAAACCCGGATTCAGGCAATATCTCGTAAAACAAGTCGCCAATCCATTCCCCTAATTTATCGTAAAAAGATTCTTCTTTTGAAACTGTAAACGGTATTCGACTCTGCACACTATCCCTCCAAAAGAAAAACGCCGAAATCGAGGCGTATCTTAACAGTTTTTTCCTTATCTGATTGAAACCAATAGAATTTTTTTAGTAAAATAAAAGCTGTCCCTCTTTATTTTATTGTCTGCTTAACTAAATGTCGACCGGTTTGGTATTTTTTCCAATAAACAGCAGCAAAATAAAAGATTGTCTCGATTAAAGTAATAAAAAAGGTCACAGGCCAGTTTACGGTATAACTTAAAAATAGCCCAATCCAAACTCCAGCTAGAGAAAGAATGGCTGAGAGGAAAATCATTACCGGTAGCCGATTTGTCAGGTGTCGAGCGGTTGCAGCTGGTGTAATCATTAAGGCAAATACAAGTAGCGCGCCAACAATTTGGATTGTCCCGGCAACTGCCATCGAAAGGACCAGCAGAAAACTTAATGATATCGCCCTTACTGGCAACCCTCTAGCCTCCGCACCGACCGGATCAAATGTATCGATGACGAGAAAACGATAGCCAAGAAGCAGAAAGAGCAATACGATTATTGACAAAACCAGCAAAATCCATACTTGTTTACTGCTGATCCCCAAAATACTTCCGAACAACAAACTAATCGCCGAATTTGATTGCCTTGTTGAAAGCGATAGAAATAGCAGCCCTAGACCCATAAAAAAACTAAATACTACACCAATCGCTTCCTCACGTTGAAAGTTTTTTAACCCTAATTGGGAGACAGCCAAAGCACTTCCTGTCGTAAAAACAAGCAGCCCTACCATTGGCTCCCATCCCATAAAAATGGATAAAGAGGCTCCGGCAAATCCGATTTCCGAAAAAGTCTGCGCAATAAACGAAAGATTTCTCGCCACAACAAAAACGCCAATCGTACCAGCAAGAATGGCGACAAAACTTCCTGCAATAAAAGCATTTTGCATAAATGGATAGGAAAAAATGTCCATACTAACTTATTTCCTTTCTATACTTCTACATCCGCATGCGAACAAATGGAAGTTTGGTCTTTAGATGCCGCGGTTACCACAGTTACTTGATTGCCCGTACGAATTACATCTGTTGGCATTCGGTACAAACGTGTTAACACTTCAGGCGTCATCACCTGATCACGGCTCCCAATCGCATAATCTCCGTTTGCCAAATACAAAATTTGATCAGCATAACGGGCGATTAAATTGATATCATGGCTAATAAAGATAACTGTAATTCCAAGCTTTCGCCGAACGCGATCCACCAATTCAACGATCCGTTCCTGGGAACCTGGATCAAGGGCAGATGTCGGTTCGTCTAGAAGCAGACAACTAGGATTTGACAATAATGCTTGAGCCAAAAACAGGCGCTGTCTTTCACCCCCAGATAGACGGCCAATTGATTTGTGCATATAAGACTCAGCTTCGACCAATTGGAAGATTTCCTTTATTTTTTCCCGCTCACTTTTCGTTAACCAAGGGCGGAAATAGCCATTATTCAATCCAAAGCTGACAAAATCCCATGCTTGTAAGGGAGTTTCTGGATCAATCATGCGCGACTGCGGCACGTATCCTAACATGGATGAACCCCTATCCTTTACCTGCTTTCCACAGATCGTTATTGACCCCTCATCGGGTTTTAACAGGCCTAGAAGCAGACGAAGCAAAGTCGTTTTTCCTGCCCCATTTGGCCCGATGACACCAAGTAGCTTGCCTTGTTCAACGGAAAAGGTAAGATCATGATGTATCCATTTATTCCCAAGAGCTATCGAAACATGTGATAATTCGATCGAACATTCCTTCTGGCTTTTGTTGTTTCTGTTTTTTTGCTCAACCTTAAAAAGAAACCTATTTTCCATTTAGTGCCACCCCTAATTTGTCTAATATATCCTCCATCCATGAAATATACGTCTTTCGATCGGGTTTTTGTTCTGTCACCGCAACAATTGGAATTCTCTTTTCTTTAGCCAATTTCACAAGGCGATCTACCTCTTGACTTTTTGTTTTCGAGTTATAAACCAAGAACTTAATTCTCTTTTCTTTTACATTTTTCTCGATCGATATTAAATTATCCGGGGAAGGATCGACTCCGTTAAAGACCGCTTGGGCAAAACCAGGAGTTTGTGGTGCTAGATTTAATTTTTTTGCCATATATTCAAAAATGGTTTCTGTCGATTCGATCGGGACTGGTGATGACTGAACAAGAGAATTTTCCTTTTGAATGAGTGTATCGAACTTTTTCAGATAATTTTGCGCATTTTTCCGATAAATTGCTTCATTTTGCGGATCTTTTTTGGCTAACTCGTCAGCTAAAAAGACTGCCAGTTTTGGGATAACTTCAAGATTATACCAAACATGAGGGTTATCTCCCTTTTTTAACTTAAGCAAGTCTGTCGCTACTGCAACTTCCTGCCTATTTTCAACCTTTGAGGCTGAAAGAAGCTTTTCGATCCAAGCATCATATCCCAATCCATTGTAAATAACAAGTGAAGCTCCAGCTACATCCTTAGCATCTTTAGGAGTAGGAGAGAAATCTTCAGGATCCATGACACCCCCATCTAGGATCGATATTACTTTAACTTTTTCTCCTCCTACTATCTTAGCAACTTCACCATAGAAATTTTCTGCAGCAACAATAGTGATTCCTTCCTTTTCTTTTGTCGGTGTTGGGGCAGTTGATGCAGAACATCCTGCCAATAACAAAAGTCCAAAGAGAAAAATAAAATAACCAAAGCGAAATTTCAAAGGTACTCCTCCTCCTATCTATTCAAATGTAAAACTGTATTTTACCAATTTATTCAAGTTTTTTTGCGAATTAGATTAAATCGAAATAAATACGATTTAACTTCACTATTATACAAGAGTTGATACGGAAATGTAAATAAGAATAATTACGGTTTTTAATCGATAGAGCAGGAATATCTTTTTTTTGCTTTAATAAAAACGTTGGCATTCAATGCTCAACGTTTTTATCACTTTTAATCCATTTTTCTTTTTTTACTCAAGGCGTGGAGGTTTTCCCCCCAATATTGATAATAATCCGTTCGGATAAAACCATTGAATAATTTCCGTTTCTTTGTTGCTGGCTTCCCATATAATTGTTCAAAATTTTCATTTGATGTTAGCAGATAGATCGACCATGTATCCAATTTGGCAAATACTTGCCCCATTTCTTTATACAGTTGCTCGACCGTTTTTTTCTCGCCAAGCCTTTCACCATATGGCGGGTTTCCTACAATCACACCATATTGCTTCGCTGTTGTGAAATCCTGAACACGCATTTGTTTATACTGAATGATGTCGCCAAGCCCTGCCTCAAACGCATTTTCCTGAGCAATTTTTACCATTCGGTGGTCAATGTCCGTTCCTGTTATGTCAAGTTCTTGATCGTAGTTGGCAAGACTTTCAGCTTCATTACGCACATCATCCCAAACTTGATCTGAAATCCAGTCCCACGCTTCCGAAACGAACTCGCGGTTAAACCCTGGTGCAATATTTTGACCGATCATCGCTGCCTCGATCGGGATGGTGCCAGAGCCGCAGAATGGATCGACAAGCGGATATTTCGGCTTCCAATTTGTCAGTAGAACCAATGCAGCCGCGAGCGTTTCCTTCAGGGGAGCTTCCCCCTGATCTACCCGGTAGCCGCGCTTGTGAAGACCATGTCCGCTTGTGTCAATCGTAATGGTTGCGACATCTTTTAATAAAGCGACCTCGATCCGAAACAATGCTCCATCTTCTTCAAACCGGCTAGTGCGCTTGTAATGCTTTTTCAACCGTTCGACGATCGCCTTTTTAACAATTGCCTGGCAGTCGGAAACACTGAACAGTTTTGATTTCAGTGATTTTCCACCGACGGGAAATTCTGCATCTTCCGGTAAATACTTTTCCCATGGCAATGCCTTTGTTTTTTCAAATAGTTCATCAAACGTATATGCCTTAAATTCACCAACTTTAATTTTTACTCGATCAGCTGTGCGTAACCATAGGTTGCTGCGCGCAATCGCATATTCATCACCTTCAAAAGATATTCTTCCATTTTCTACTTCACATTCGTATCCAAGCGATCGGACTTCCTTTGCGACAAGCGCTTCAAGCCCCATTGCCGCTGTTGCAATTATTTGAAATTTACCCATATTTTCACCCTTAGCAAGTTTATGTATATATTCTTTTGCATCTTTTCCATTATACAGGATGGTAATGCAAGGAACAAAAAGCGCAAGCGCCTTGTTCAGCCCCGACAAGCTTAAGACCTCGAGGGGCTAGGCGCTGGAGCTAGATTCAAAAACGCATGCAAGGTTATCCACAACGTAAAAATTTATAATTTTCTAGACCATAAAAAAGCCCTCCGCTTTTAGGAGAGCCGTCTTTGTACGTTTTTTAGATCATCTTTTGAACAGCGTTCTGTAAGCCATGTTCTGTACCATTGTACTGCAAACGACTTACGTCTCGTACATAGGTGGTAATCATCTATCTACAGACTCTTAAAGAATCTGTCTTTCTCCTTGTTCGTTTCCTCAGAGAAAGCGCCCCTACCATAATTTGGGTTTCTCGCTCGCGGGGTTTACCTCGTTCCACCCTTTTCATTTCTGAAAAGGCTACGTCACTGTGGCACTTTAAAAGTAGTCATGCCATATCTATAAAAGACTTAGGCATTTTCCTTGCCGTCAGCCGGGATGATGGCCGGCTGCCCTAGCTTATGAATTCACTAGGCACGAACACTACGGACATCTCAGCCCGTGCGAGCATGGACTTTCCTCTGCACCAGCTTGATGCAGCGATTACCCGAACGCTATTATTAACTACAGTATTTATTATATGTATTCGTTCTAAATTACGCAATGGTAAATGATTGGATAAAAAACCAATCATTGCTTAGTCATATAATTTATTGCCAAATACATGTTTTTCTAAATTCGATAGTCGCTTTAAAATATCAAAATTGGTTGTTCCTGCAGGCTGAGCAACAGGCTGCCTTCTGGATGTTTCCTCCAGTTGTTTGCGAAGTCGAAGGTTTTCCTGCTGCAGTTCTTCAATTTCCTGGTGAAACGTTTCATAATCTTTAATGATTAAATCAAGAAATTTATCCACATCTTCTTGCTTGTAGCCACGGACACCTGTTTTAAACTCTTTTTCTAAAATGTCTTTTGCTGTTAATTTCACTTTATCAGACAGCATTTCATTCACCTCAGTATTTCACCCGTCATTTCCTATTATTATTTCTAAAATAACGGCTTTTGTCAATTTTTATGGTACAAAATTCATTTTACGGACTTGCAAGCCATTTACATTCTATGTAGCGTTTTGCCGAACTTTCCAAAAAATTGATCAATACCAATGATTCGATGCGTCTTCTTCAATTAAATCCTGCAAATCGCTGAATGTGATGACATGGATTGGGTACTCATGGCTTGTTTGATAGTTTAGCGCCATCTCGTATAAATATTTCGGGCTGCCTTCTTTTTCGTGATCATAAACAAGGAGCATTGCATCACTTTTTTCGATAATAAACTGGTTTTTTAGGCGAAATTGCCATGGCTTTTCATAGCCTTTTTTTGTGATGGAATCAACGAAGTCAGCCCGTGCAAGCACCGATTCATACCATTCATGATTTGCTTCGTTCCAATTCTCTTCTTGATCCAAAAATGGTGTAAGAACAGCCAGCTTTAAGTTTGGATAATCTGGTTGAATTTCAAACACCGTTTCTGCTCCCCATAATTCAACACCTAATTGACCGCTGATTAATACCCATTCAAGACCATTTTCGATCATCCTTAGCAACTCCTTTTGAATCGCTTTTTTTATATACGAAACCGAAGGATGTTCTTTTTGAAAAATGCCAATTTCATAAGGCTTGTACCCCGATAACGCGATTACTTTATTCATTTGTCCTTCTCCTATGGTGAAATTTTTGAAAAATGGACAAACATTTTCCTTGTTAAAGCATAACATATAGTAAAGAAAAGAAAACAAGGGCCAATAGCCCTTGTATATGGTTGTTAATTAATAAGGCATCGGTCCGAACCCTGGTCCTGCCGGCGGCATCATTCCCGGTGCGCAACAATTATACTGCTGGTTGCACTCCTCATTTTCACATGAATAGGTTTGCGGACAATAGTGTTTATGCTGATATAAATGGTGATTAATGGTTGTTGTGTGTGTTGGATGGACGTGCGGCACCACAGTTGTTGAAAAAGTGTGGTTCACATTGAATTTTGTCGGATGAATAACCGGCGGCAAATAATTCGTTCCAAGATACATTTTTAGCTCCCCTTTCCTTTGAACTGTTTACATTAACAGCCTATGTAGAAGGGGATATTCTTGTACTAATGAAAATACCTATTTTTTTATAGAATCGAATAGAAGCTGTCTTTCAGGCTTGTAAACAT
>JAKACS010000108.1 GCA_021821235.1 Bacillota bacterium | reverse complement strand
TGCGGCCAATCGCAAGCGTGTTCAGGCACTGGCAGGCGCGAAAAATCATACCATTGTTCTTCCGGATGCCGACCTTGATGCTGCAGTAACCAATATTATCGGTGCAGCTTTTGGTTCTGCAGGGGAACGCTGCATGGCCTGTTCAGTTGTTGTGGCCGTAGGCGATATTGCGGACAAATTGGTTGAACGCCTTGCAAAAGCTTCGGATGATTTGACGATTGGCAATGGCCTTGAAAAAGGTGTTTTTTTAGGCCCGGTAATCCGCAAATCTCATAAGGAACGAACAGCCCAATCCATTGAAAGTGGCGAGGAAGAGGGAGCGAAGCTGATTCGTGACGGCCGCAAAGATCCGGAAGTATTTGAGCAAGGATATTTTGTGGGACCAACCATTTTTGATAACGTTACGACCGATATGAAAATTTGGAAAGATGAAATTTTTGCACCGGTTCTTTCAGTTATTCGTGCGGATAGTTTAACAGACGCAATCGAGATTGCCAATAAGTCAGATTTTGCGAATGGCGCATGCCTGTTTACAGACAGTGCCAAAGCAATCAAACAATTCCGGGATGAAATCGATGCAGGCATGCTTGGTGTCAATTTAGGCGTGCCAGCACCAATGGCTTTTTTTCCATTTTCAGGCTATAAAAAATCATTTTATGGTGATTTGCATGCAAATGGACGTGACGGGGTTGAATTTTATACGCGGAGAAAAATGCTGACAGCGCGCCATTAAAAATCGAGGCATCATGATAGAGTTAAGATTGTGATGCCTTTCTTTCGATGCCTTTTTTTGATAATAAAGGGGAGGGATTTTATGTCAACAATGACGGGTGAGCAAAAAAAGATACCGATAAAAGCCATATTCGGTGGTATCGGCGGCAGTGTGCTTGAATGGTATGATTTCTTTTTATATGGAACAGCAGCATCATTAGTTTTCCCGCATTTATTTTTCCCCAACATGAGCAATTTTGCCGGACTTCTACTTTCGTACACAACGTTTGCAATTGCATTTTTATCAAGGCCTTTCGGATCGATGATTTTTGCCAGAATTGGTGACCGCGTAGGCAGAAAAACGACCTTAATTATTACTACTGCTTTGATGGGGATCGGAACAGCGTTAATGGGTATACTGCCAGGCTATGAGACGATTGGGTATTGGGCTCCGATTCTGTTGACGGTTTTACGGCTTATTCAAGGAATCGCCCTTGGTGGCGAGTGGGGAGGGGGCATGCTGCTAGTAACCGAAAGTGCTCCGGAACATAAACGAGGTTTTTACGGAAGCCTTCCGCAAATGGGGTTGCCGCTTGGATTGTTGTTAGGGGGAATTGCTTTCCAACTTGTAAATCCGAATAGTGCCAATTTCTTGACGTTTGGCTGGAGAATTCCGTTTCTGTTTACTTTAGTGCTTGTTGCCATCGTATTATTTTTCACGCGCGGGCTTGAGGATTCAGAAGAGTTTACGGAAACAAAAACATCTGAAAAGCTTTCGGAGGCACCATTAAAAGAAGTTTTTACCTTTCATTGGCGCCCGCTTTTAAAAGTAATGGGCACAAGGATTGCGGAAAATGCATCTTACTATATTTTAACAACTTATTTGTTAACGTACGCAACAACTGTGCTAGGGTATTCAAAAGGTTCAGCGATTAACGCAACCAATGTAGCCGCATTTATCACTGTTTTTACAATTCCATTTATTGGTTATTTGTCTGACAAAATCGGTAAAAGGATTATTTATATTTTTGGCTCATTCGGCCTGGCTGTATTTGCATTTCCGTATTATTATTTCATGGGATCTTCCCAGACCGGTATGTTCGTGATGGTAACCATCAGTCTTGCTGTTGTATGGGGAGCGATGTATGCTGTTCAGGGTGGTTTATACTCGGGAATGTTCCCTACAGAGGTACGCTATACGGGAATTTCATTTGGATATCAAACGGCTGGAATCGTAGCTGGCGGTCCTGCACCGTTCATTGCCGCCCTTTTTAACCCATCAGTTTAACAGTTTCATCCCAATTGCTGTGTATTTGGTGGTTATTGGGATCATTTCAGGAATTTCTGCAATTCTCATGAAAAAAGAAGAATTGCCAACGCAATTTCAAAGGCTGCATCGTAAGGTTGTTTGACCACAGTCTGTTGACTAGAACAGGGGTGCCCAAAATGGGAGCCCTTTTTTGTGGTGTTCCATTAAAAACCTCTCCTTTATACAGGGCTGTTTTCCAATTTTACCCTCAAGCTGCATAAAGGTTTTCAAATATGGCTATTACTATAAAGGGAGGTCTAGCGATGAGACATTTAGGAATATTGCTGTTAAAATTTGTATCTTGTTTAATTGCTTTTTCAGTGGGATTAGACTTGTTTTTTAATGCGGATGTTGCGGACATTGTTACCTTCAGTTTAGCGGTAACAATCATTTCGTATTTTATCGGTGATCAAATCCTCCTGCCGAGGATCGGACAAAGCAACGCACTTGTTGCTGACTTTTTTCTCGTTTATATAAGTGTGTGGGTATTCGGTTCCGTCCTTTTGCCTGATGGCTATCTACAAATTGCCTGGGGAAGCATTATTTCTGCGGTACTTATCACCGGAGCCGAAGCATTTGTCCATTGGTTCATGGTGAATCGAAATTTTGTGGATCGGGAAGATAGAAGGGGACATTATCAGCAAAATCCGAAGCTTGCCTACGACGTTGAAATGGCAGAAGAAGTGGATCCATTGGAAAATAAGAAGGAATAAAGCTCTCCTAAAAGTCGGAGCTTTATTTTTGTTAAAAAAATAAGCCCACGAGGGGCGAATATCAACTGGTTTCACATGCGTAATTATCATGATCCCGATCCAGTTTGGACTGGTAGGCAGGATGTTCTGCCGGCACTCCTTGCGGATACTTCTTTCTTAATTCAGTACAGTTTTGAAAAAATTCAGTAGTTCCGCTTGCTGGTGCTGCCGAAGAAGCAGGTGTGCTGCTTGATGCTGCTTGACCCGAAGTGGATGAACTGCTCTGATTACTGCTGCTTGATGAGGCGGGGGCGGCTGCTGGTGCAGACTGTGTATCCAAATCGCCTTTCGTAGTTCCATCAGAACCGTATACCCATAAACCTTTATTGGCAGCACGGGCTTCACGGGCAAATTTTACAAAATAATCGCTGTACTTTACATCTGGCGGATATGTGGATGGTTCTGCATAGCCATTCAACACAAGGTCAGCATTAAACATCTTGGTACGGATCTCGTTTTCATCGATATCATTTGTGGGCACAGATAACCAAATGACTCTTAACAAACGTCCATAGCGATCGGTTTCGGATACGTCTTTTTGCAGCCAAACTTGCTTGCCTTGGAGCTTGGAAGTTGTGTAATTGCTGGCTTCTTTGCCATACGTTTCATGCCTTGTGGTTGATTCTGGCGTATTGACGCCAATCAGGCGTACTTTTTGGCCTGTTGAGAGCTCAACGGTATCACCATCCACCACTCTTGAAATCGTTGCTGCAACTAAACCAAGATTGGCAGCTGTCTGCTGTTCATTTTGTGCTGCTTCCTGTTTTGCTTTTTTAGCAGCCTGCTGCTTGGCTTCCTCTTCTTTTTTAGCTTGTTCTTCCGCCTGCTTTTTAGCTAACGTCTCTTTTGCTTCTTGATCGTTTGCTTTTTCTTTTACATTGGAGATTTTTTCAGTGTCTTGTGGTTTCTCTTTTCCAACGTCTTGGTTTCCGCTTGCAAAGGCGAACCAGCCAATTGCCAAAATGATTCCTAAAATTGCTGCAATCCCCGGAAGTTTTCGCCTCGTTCCGGTCTTTCTATTTTTCATCCAGGCATAAATTCCCCAGGCGGCAATTCCTATTCCAATGACCCCTAAAATATTGCGAAACAGAGAGGATACAATTGCAACAATAAGAGCGATAGCAATGAGTACCCCAAAACAACCTAACAGGTTTTTCATTCTTCCCCTCCCAAATTATCTTTTTACAGATTATTGGATTTTTTACTATTAATCCTATTTCCATGTTCAATAATACAATCAGAAAATAATTGTTGCAATAACTCGCTGTTTTTTTAGAATATTTAAAAAATAAGGATGGAATAACTAGATATTTTTTATGTTCATACCTGATTGATTAAGAGGAATAAGGTATAATCTACATAAGAATAGGGAAAAGGATGGTAAATAAATGACATCAACCTCCAAGGTAGCAGCCTATTTGACAAATCATGCAGCGGCTTTGTCCATTGAAATTGTTGAAAGCGTCCTGGGTGGCATGAAGTTAACGATTCCTGAAGAGGAAAAACAACAAGCTATTACCATGTATGTGGAATTTATCGGATTTTTAGGGGAAACACTAACTGACAATCTGGAAGCGATACCGGAAGAACTTATTGTTTGGAGTAAAAAGAATGCAGCACAACAAGTATCTTCAGGGAGAAAGATATCAGAAATCTCCATTCGCTATTTACCCACTCGGGAAGTTTTTGCAGATATTGTAACTAAGTTAAGTATGGATTTTGCGCTTTCTGTAGAAGAAAATGCCTCGATCATCAAACGTGTCAACACATTGCTAGATGTTAGTCATAATGAAATGATTTTAGCTTTTGAACATTTATCAGATTTGTATCAGGAAAAAATGCAAAAAGATATGGCTGAGCTATCAGCGCCAATTGTATTGATTAGAAAAGATGTAGCTGTTCTGCCGTTAATTGGTGTAATTGATTCTTATCGGGCGAGCTATATTATGGAGAAAGTTGTTCCGAAAATAGCGGATCTTCAGGTAGAGTATGTTATTACGGATTGTTCAGGTATTTTAACAATCGATTTAGACATTGCACATTATCTTCGGCAATTAAGTGAGGTTCTTCTATTGTTAGGCGTAAACATAATTTTAACGAGTTTACGGCCTGAACTAACTCAATTTATTGTAAATAGTGGAATTGATATGTCTGCGATTAAAACATTTGCCCATGTAAAGCAAGCGTTGGAATACATAAAGTGAGAAAATGCAAGAAAACCCAGTCGCTAGAGGCTGGGTTTTCTTATTAACTTGCGGGTATAACGGGAAAATTGAGCTGATAGAAAGGTCTATCGCCTTCTGTTACCAGTAAAAGGGAAAAACCGGGATGATAGAAGGTGCTATCGCCACGTGAATACCAGTAAAAGGGAAAAACCGGGATGATAGAAGGCGCTATCGCCACGTGAATACCAGTAAAAGGGAAAAACCGGGATGATATGCGCCCATAAAAGGAAAATACCGTTCGATTTATATGATAGTTTTGTGAACCTTTTGAAAATGACTTGTATATTGAAGTGGACATTTTTTACAATAAAGCTAGAAATGAGAAAGGATGTGGAATATGTTTTTAAAGGAACGCAAGGAACCGATGGATTTAAGGAAAATGAGATGTTTGCGGCCAAGGATGAGCTTGTCAGATAAAGATGAAATCTATTATTGGACACTTCAAAAAGGCTTTGAGGGAGAGCTACAATTTGATCGCTTAATGGAGCAGAATCTTTCAAGAATTAAACTCATTGTGAATGATTTGCTACTCCAACACAATCAAACGTATTTTCAGATAGACACGCTTATGTTTCTGCAAGGCTCGTTGTATCTTTTCGAAGTAAAAAATTTTGAAGGAGATTATTATGTTGAAGAGGATCGGTGGCATTCATTCGATGGAAAAAAATAAAAAATCCCCTTCACCAGCTAGAACGATGTAATGTACTCCTTCAAGGGCTGCTTCGCGATATAGGATTTAAGAATATACCGATAAAACCATATTTGATCTTTATTAATCCACAATTTTCCTTATACCAAGCACCCCTCAATCATCCTTTTGTTTTCCCCACTCAGCTTCAGCGCTTGATGATCCAATTGAACAATCTTGCTTCAATACCAACTGAAAAAAACAGGAAATTTCTACACAGGCTTGTAGGTTTACATATTCATGACTCTCCATTTACAAATGTACCTGTATATTCGTTTAAGCAACTTGAAAAAAGAATGACTTGTATGAAATGCAATCACTTCCTTGTTCCTTTTAACGAAAAAATGGTTATTTGCCAACATTGCGGAAACGTGGAGAGTTTGCAGTAAGCAGTAGTACGCTCTGTAGAAGAATTTAAAATTTTATTTCCTGATTTAAAAATTACAACGAACAGTATGTTTGAATGGACTGGGGAGATCTGGCCGAAAAAAAGGTTGCATCAGATTCTTTTTGAAAACTATAATAATAAAGGCTATGGGCGATTTTCTTATTATGAATAACTATGCAAATAAATTCCAGAAAAAGGTGAATGAAATAGGAAAGCCGCCCACAAAGCAGAGGCGACCGTTTTGGCAATGACAGGTTCCATATGCCCATACGGCAATTGCGTGAAAATTTAATCAAATAGACAATAGCTTGACCAAAAAAACATCCTATGGTTACAATATGGTGTAATTTAATAGGGATATTCCCTTCATATATCCTCGATAATACGGTTCGAGAGTTTCTACCGGGTTGCCGCAAATAACCCGACTATGAAGGCAGAATTTGACGAGCGATTGTTTCAAAGGAAACTGGAATTCTGCCTTCTTTCTTTACCAAGAAGAGGCATGTTCTAGTTTTCTTTTTTTGTTTCTGGAAAAAATAATTTTATGATATGAGAAAGAGGTGGCTGCCTTGACAGGTAAGCAGGAAATGATTGTTGTTCTTGATTTCGGAAGCCAATACAATCAGTTGATAACAAGGCGGATTCGCGAATTTGGCGTCTACAGTGAGCTACATCCGCATACGATTACAGCTGAAGAACTGAAAAAGCTAAATCCAAAAGGAATTATTTTTTCCGGCGGACCGAATAGTGTGTATGACCAGAATTCTTTCCGCTGTGATGAAGCGATTTTTGAAATGGGTCTACCTATTTTGGGGATTTGCTACGGCATGCAGCTAATGACAATCCATTTCGGCGGAAAAGTGGAAAAGGCAAAGAATCGCGAATACGGAAAGGCAGTTCTAACCGTACAAAATCAATCGAAGCTGTTTGCGGGACTGCCAGATGAGCAAGTCGTTTGGATGAGCCATGGCGATCTTGTCGTTGAAGCACCTCAAGGATTTACCGTTGATGGCACGAACCCATCTTGTCCAATTTCGGCAATGAGCAATGAAGAACGGAAACTTTACGCGGTTCAATTCCACCCGGAAGTTCGCCATTCTGTATACGGAAATGATCTTTTGAAAAATTTTGTTTTTGGCGTTTGTGGAAGCAAAGGCGATTGGTCGATGGAGAACTTCATTGAAATGGAAATGGAGAAAATCCGACAGCAGGTTGGCGATAAAAAAGTTCTTTGCGCCCTCAGCGGCGGTGTTGATTCATCGGTTGTTGCCGTGCTGATTCATAAAGCAATCGGCGATCAATTGACATGTATTTTTGTTGACCATGGTCTGCTTCGTAAAAATGAAGCGGAAAGCGTGATGAAAACTTTTGCGGACGGATTCCATATGAATGTGATCAAAGTGGATGCAAAAGAGCGGTTCTTAAGCAAACTAGAAGGCGTTTCCGATCCAGAGAAAAAGCGGAAAATTATTGGAAATGAATTTATTTACGTGTTCGATGATGAAGCGACGAAGCTAGAAGGTATAGAATTTTTAGCACAAGGAACACTTTACACTGATATTATTGAGAGCGGTACGGCCACAGCGCAAACAATCAAGTCACACCACAATGTCGGCGGGCTTCCGGAAGACATGCAGTTCAAGCTGATCGAGCCGTTGAATACATTGTTTAAAGATGAGGTTCGCGCGCTTGGCACAGAGCTTGGGATTCCGGATGAAATCGTTTGGCGGCAGCCGTTCCCTGGCCCGGGCCTTGGAATTCGCGTTCTTGGGACGATTTCAGATGATAAGCTTGAAATCGTACGCGAATCGGACTGGATTTTGCGTGAAGAAATTAAAAAGGCCGGCTTGGATCGTGATATTTGGCAATACTTTACTGTGCTTCCGGATATTCGTAGTGTTGGTGTTATGGGTGATACGAGAACATACGATTATACAATTGGAATTCGAGCCGTTACTTCGATTGATGGCATGACTTCTGACTGGGCGCGGATTCCGTGGGACGTTCTTGAAACCATTTCGACAAGAATTGTCAATGAAGTGCCGCATGTGAACCGCGTGGTGTATGATATTACGAGCAAGCCGCCAGCAACAATTGAATGGGAGTAAGCAAAAATAACTCAAGGTGAAATACGAACGTATCTATTGAAAAAATAGATAAATGTTCGTATTTTTTCTTGACACTGTAAAATCAAGCTGTTAAGATGAGGATGGAAAAATAAAATGTCGAAAAGCGTCGTATAATGTTGGGAATGTGGCCCAAGAGTTTCTACCGAGCTACCGTGAATAGCTTGACTACGAGGTAAGTGTTAACAAAAAGGAGCATTTAGAGCTGCCCCTTCATTTTTTTCACATGCCTTTGTCAACGTTCCGGTAGAATGCTGGA
>JAKACS010000107.1 GCA_021821235.1 Bacillota bacterium | reverse complement strand
AAGAATAGTACGTATTTTATTCGTTTCAAGAGAGTTTGCGGTTGGTGTAAGCAAACACGAAAACTTACGGAATGGACTTTTGAGCTTCTATCTGAACTCTGCATTCAAATGCAGAATAGTAGGAATAGACGTGACCCTGCGTTAACGGGGAGCCATGCTTAAATTAAAGTGTGGAACTTAAGTGACTCAAAATTTGAGTAATTAGGGTGGTACCGCGAACCATTCGTCCCTATTGTTGGGATGAATGGTTTTTTGTTTATAGATACAATCATTTAGGAGGTTTTATCACGTGAAAACGATTTTTTCAGGAATTCAGCCAAGCGGAACGATTACCCTTGGCAATTATATCGGTGCTTTAAAGCAGTTTGTCGAGCTGCAGCATGAATTCAACTGCTATTTTTGTATCGTTGACCAGCACGCAATCACCGTGCCCCAAGATCGCTTGGTGCTGAGGAAAAACATTAAAAGTTTGGCTGCCCTCTATGTTGCCGTTGGGATTGACCCGGCAAAGGCGACGTTGTTTATTCAATCGGAAGTACCGGCCCATGCCCAGGCAGGCTGGATGATGCAATGCGTCTCATACATTGGTGAACTAGAAAGAATGACACAGTTTAAGGACAAGTCGGCCGGAAAGGAAGCGGTATCAGCAAGTCTTTTGACCTACCCGCCATTGATGGCAGCAGATATTTTACTATATAGTACAGATCTTGTTCCGGTCGGCGAGGATCAAAAGCAGCACTTGGAATTAACGCGCGACTTAGCAGAAAGATTTAACAAAAAATACAATGAAATTTTTACAATTCCAGAGGTGCGGATCCCCAAAGTCGGGGCAAGAGTTATGTCACTTCAAGAGCCGACGAAAAAAATGAGCAAATCCGATCCGAATACGAAAGCGTTTATCACTCTTCTCGATGATCCAAAGCAAATCGAAAAGAAAATAAAGAGTGCCGTTACGGATTCAGACGGAATTGTTAAATTTGACGTTGAAGGCAAGCCGGGGATTTCTAACCTACTTTCCATTTATTCTATTTTAAGTAATAAACCGATTCCAGAGATTGAAGAAATGTACACTCATAAAGGTTAAGGTGATTTTAAAAGCGATCTCGCTCAAGTTGTCATCAATGAACTTGGACCAATCCAAGAAAAATATTATCAGTTAATGGATTCAAATGAGTTGGATGAGATTTTGGACGAAGGTGCCAAACGGGCAAACAAGGTCGCCGGCAAAATGCTAAAAAAAATGGAAACCGCAATGGGATTGGGAAGAAAAAGATAGCCGATTCAATTCAAAAGCCTGAACCGCAAAAGGTATTGCATGGATACCTTTTGGGTCAGGCCTTTAATTTACTTTCGAACCATGTTCCATTTCCCACAGTTTTTCAAAAAATGGCTGTCCTTTAATTAAATTCTCGCAAAAATTTTCATGCTTTTTTGACCAGCCGTATTTGCTTTCTTCGTATAGTTGATTCCATGCCTCTTCAAACGGCAGTTCCTGAATAAATGAATAACGCTCGGGGCACCACTCGGTATACCAATAGCGAATCTCCGCCTCATTACTTGAAGAGTGCAGCTGATCAAGAGCCATAAACAAAAGTTGCTTTAACTGCCTTTCCTTTCTTGTCAATCCCCGCATCAATTCCGGTTCCGGCGAGAGTATATGGAACTCTTTGCTGGCCTGTTTGACATCAAAACGATATCCGTTTGTTTCTTGATTTTCGAGCATTTCATAAACGAGCTGTTCCTGCCTTGGAATCAATCTGCTTTTGCGGATCGGTAAGTTATAGCCAATGGTGTCCACTGCTAGAATTCCGACCCCATCCGAGACGACAAAGCAATATTCGAGCTGAATCCTTTCATGATTTTTTCGCAAATAGGCTTTTTGAAAAATATCATCAAGAAGTTGTTGAGGCAATTCTGCTAATTGATTTTCAATATAGTCAAATAAAATCGATTCTACTTTCATGAGGGGGACTTGATCAAGCAGTTCGACCCCATCATCTTTGCGCCACTCGTGAAAATGGCAAATATTATAACCGTTTTCTTCCCCTTCAAACCAATTTACCCAAACATCATGAAGATATAACATTGCATAACCCCTCACTTCAAGAATCTGTTTGTCAATCAGTATGGGCAGACATCAGTTAAATTATTCCTGTTTATATACTTTGCACCAGTTATTTCTCTTTTTCTCTATATGGGTAAAAGATACTTGCGGTAATGACAAGCAAGCCAAATGGAAGGAAGTAAACTTCGATTTGCCGAAAAAGGAATGCCAGGTATTCGCCGAAATCGTACCCGATTGCAAGCAAGTTTAAATAGGCGATAACAGAAATGCCACCGGCTACAGCCATTGCAAATCCGAGTAACAAGAAAAATCCGCGGTAAAACTTGTCCAGTTCCATTTCACTCATCACCTTTGATTCCTGTCCACCTTTTCCCTATACATATGATAAAACAAGCAAATATATGCCCTTGCCAACTTTGCAGGCATCAATTTGCTTGTTTCATGATACATTATTTTGGTAAAAAATTTTTGGCTGGAATTGAAAACGAGAGCTTCGTGGTATAGCGGTTTTTGGAAAAATACTCTTTGACAAGGGAAAATCCCGCAGCATAACCGAGCAAATCTGGAATCCAACCATAACCGTATAATAGTGCATCATGGTGTTTTTCGTCCTTCCGCACGTCCAAATGATCAGTTAAATATTTATTCCAAAAAGAATCAAGCTGCTTTTTGGAATAGTAGCGGCACCATGGTGCCAAGTACTTCTCACCGCAGTTTTTTAAAACAGCGTATTCGGCCAACCCTTCAATAATCAGCGAATCGGATAGTGTAAATTCTGCCGGATCTTTTTTCAGCTTATTTAGACGGCAGACATGGTGGTATTCATGGACAAATAGCGCCTCAATTTCTTTTTCGCTGCACTCAGGAGATAAGAATAAAAACAATTTATCTGGGAATGAAACTCCTGATTTCTTTTTTGTCTCCCTACGGAAAAAACCGCCGCCTTGTTCGATTGGGAAAAGAAACAGCGGAACGTCGGGGCCATCCCATTTTATTTGATACGATCGGTACAATTCTGCAAGTTTCTTTTGAATATTTGCATCTTTAAGCGACTCAAAAGATTGTCGGGTTGTCCGCGATGGTTTGTACATCCCAAATTCCGTTAGTTGGTGGTATATTTCTCTTTCGGAAATGCCGTTAAAATAAGGTACCAGTTTCTTGCAAACGGCTTCGGGGTTTGCAAAGTCTCTTTCCAACCACTTGCTCGTTTCAATTACTCCCATTTTTTTCACACCATTTCGTTGGATATATAAAGCAGTTTATGAAATTGGTTGAAAATTGGTTATCAAAAAAACATATCCACACACACCGCTGGGCGCACTAAAAAAACCGACAGACGCTAGAGCATCTGTCGGTTTTTTTTATACGAATTTCTTAAAAACAATTGTTGCGTTATGGCCGCCGAAACCGAGCGAATTACTCATAACTGATTGGATTTGTTGACGGCGTGCTTTGTTAACGACATAATCCAAATCACAATCGGGATCAGGTGTTTCATAATTGATTGTAGGCGGAAGAATACCGTCTTTTAATGCCAACAAGGAAAAGATTGCTTCAACACCGCCAGCGGCACCAAGCAAATGACCGGTCATTGATTTTGTCGAACTCATCGCGAGCCGATAGGCATGTTCGCCGAAGACTTCCTTTACTGCAGCAGTTTCGAACTTGTCATTGTATTCGGTACTTGTACCATGAGCATTGATGTAATCAATTTCCTCCGGCTTTAATCCCGCATCCTTTAACGCCATTTTCATTGCTCTTGCACCGCCTTCACCGCCTGGTGCCGGAGCTGTGATATGATAAGCATCACCGGTCGAGCCGTAGCCAATAATTTCGCCATAAATTTTTGCACCGCGTGCTAACGCGTAGTTCAACTCTTCTAAAACAATAATGCCTGCCCCTTCCCCGATGACAAAGCCATCACGGTTTTTATCAAATGGACGGCTCGCCGTCAACGGATCTGGGTTTGTTGAGAGTGCCGTATTGGCACAGAACCCGGCAACAGACATTTTCGTAATTGGTGCCTCGGCACCGCCAGTGATCATCGCGTCCGCATCACCGCGCTGAATGACTTTAAAAGCATCACCAATTGAGTTCGTTCCTGTCGCACAAGCAGTAACAGTACAGGAATTAAACCCTTTTGCCCCAAGGGTGATTGATACTTGGCCTGTTGCCATATCTGGGATTAGCATTGGCACAAAGAACGGGCTTACCCGGCGGTAGCCGCGGTTCAAAAAGGTTTCATATTGTTGTTCAAATGTTTCCATGCCGCCGATTCCAGATCCGATCCAAACACCGACGCGATCAGCATTTTCTTCATTGATCGTCAAATTGGCATCCTTTACCGCCATTAGTGATGAAGCAACAGCATACTGTGTAAACCGATCCATTTTGCGCGCATCTTTGCGGTCCATAAACTCTTCTGGATTGAAATCATTTATTTGCGCGGCAACTTTTGCCGGATATTCATCTGCATTTACACGAGTCATTGGCCCAATGCCGGATTTACCTGCAATAATATTTTCCCACGTAGTTTCCACATTGTTTCCAAGCGGAGTGACAGCCCCAAGACCAGTCACAACAACTCTGCGTTTTTCCATTGATTCCATCTCCTTCTATTCTCTATCTTTATTTGAAAAATCTCTCTTCATAAGACTTTACCTTTTTTTCAACACAACTTCCAGTCTAATACGAAGAATGCTTTTTATTTTCCCCAGCGAAGCGCAATTGCTCCCCAAGTGAGACCGCCGCCGAAACCGACCATTACGATCAGGTCATCATCTTTTATTTTTCCAGCTTCCAATTCTTCAACCATTGAAATCGGAATCGAAGCAGCTGAAGTGTTTCCGTACTTTTGCACCGTCTTTGACATTTTTTCTTCTGGAACTTCCAATCGCTGTCTGGCAGATTCCATGATCCGGATATTGGCTTGATGAGGAATAAAGAAATCGACTTCCTCCTTGGCAAGTCCAGCTTTTTCAAGAACATTGATGCAGCTCTCACCCATTTGCCTTACAGCAAATTTAAATACTTCCCGGCCATTCATAATGATATATTCGTCTTGGTATAGGTGTTTTCCCCCAGTTCCATCCGCTCCCAGCTCAAAAGAGAGGATGCCGCGATTTCCCGAGACCGGTCCAATGATTGCTGCTCCGGCACCATCACCAAATAATACGGCTGTGTTTCGATCGTTCCAATCCGTGATTTTCGACAATTTTTCTACCCCAACGACAAGAACATATTTATAAACATTCGCTTCGATAAATTGTTTTGCGGTAACCATTCCATACATAAATCCGGCACAAGCAGCACTGATATCCATTGCTGCTGCTTTTACAGCACCCAATTTTTCTTGAAGCATACAGGCAACAGATGGGAATGGTTGATCGGGTGTTACTGTTGCCACAAGGATTAAATCAATTTCTTCTGCTGTAATGCCAGCATCTTGAATCGCGTGTTTGGCCGCTTCAAAAGCCATATTCGAAGTATTTGTTTCATCATCGGCAATTCGCCGTTCTTCAATACCTGTTCTCGTGCGAATCCATTCATCGGAAGTATCCATGACCTTCTCCAGATCAGAATTGGTGACTACCTTTTCAGGTAAAAATCTTCCTATCCCAACAATCCCTGCGTTCATATCCCGCATCTCCTTTTTATAAAAAAATTTTATTATCAATTATTATGACTTGGTACTAATTTTAACAAATTGGTGCAGGAAAAAGCAACTGTTAAATTCCTTCTTAGCATCCGCTACTATCCATGCTTTTTATCAGCCAGATCATAAACTAAAATTAGGAAAATTTGAAGATGGAGGAAGAATGATGAGTGACCCCAAAGAGCCATCCATAATGGAGGAGGATCCCGTTTCAACGCTGCAGGAAGAGGATTATTTTACCCGTTTTATGTTTGGGCGGCGGAAAATTCCGGAAAATAGCGTTCAGCAGCCCGGAATTGATTATGAGGAACTAATGAACAACATCGATACATTGGTGGAATCGACCCGTCAGTTAAAACCGCTGTTTCAGCATGTATATCCCAAAGTCCTTCAGCTCTTTCAAAAAAAATAAGCTGCCTTGACTCATTCAGGCAGCTTCATATTTTGCTTCTACTGGCTGTTCGGCAGTTTTCCAGTTTGTTTGTACCTTGCGATGCTTTTATCCATTTTGCGAATAAATTTCTTGTCCACCAGCGGACTGTACTTTCCCAGTGTGACAACATCGTCTTGGAAATCAAACGATAGATTCCCTGATTTCAATTTTCCATCGTTATACTCTGTAGCAACTTTTTCATAAAGTGCGTCAACTTGCTGAATCGTGCTTGTCAAAACGGTTGTTTTTCCTAAGTCCGATTGATCGGAAACATAGCCGATCACATAATACCCATTTTCTTTCACTTTCTCAATGACAGGAACATTATAGCCATCACCAGCCGGATAGATAACATCCACACCATTTTTCATCATTTTCTCGGCAAGCTGAATCGCTTTGTTACTGTCGTCCCAATTGCCAACGTACTCAATGTCAATTGTTGTCTGCTTTTTTTCTGCAAGTGCCCCTTGATAAAAGCCTTCAACTTCCGGCTGCCATTCATATGCTGCAACAATCCCGACTTTATGACTTTTTGACATATGTGCAGCAACCATACCCCCGAAAAATCCCATTGCATATCCCTTAAAATTCAAACTCGTTGTATTTGCATTTTTTGCATCGCCATTAAAGCTGACAAATTGGATATGCGGGTATTTTTTTGAAATTTTATTAAAATATTCTGCGTATTCGGAGCCATGACCAAAAATTAAATTTACACCTTTTTGGTCAAACTCTTTAACTGCCCTTTCGACAACGGGCTCAGAATTCATGCCTTCTTTATAAAAACTATCCACTTTATAATCTGACTGGATTTTTAACATCCCTTTAAAGCCTTTTGTTCCCCATACCTGGTCATTAACTGTCTCTGGAACGAGCAGGCCCACATTTCGCAATTTTCCCGTTGACTTCGGCTGACTGCATGCACCAAGTACCAGCAGGATTAATAGAGCGACTCCGAACCTTTTGATCATTCCATAAATCTCCTTCTTAAAAGGATGTGTTACTCACCCTTGGAATCGTTTTTTCTGACAACGAAATATTGAATCACTATTTATTCTAACCTCGGAAAGGTAAATTGAAAAGAAAATTATTGCATGGTACAGCAGGTTATTGCTTTAAACTGTTATAATGCTCTTGCTGTTTTGCTAACGAATCCGGAATGGAAGTGATCTTTTTTAGTTGAACACGAACGATCTGATCATCCTCACTGACGGCAAACCGCTCGTTTCCGGTGTACTGAATATTTAAAAACTCCGCGCAATTTTTCCATCGCTCTGCATCGCCGCTTTCAAACAAATAATGTCCTGGTTTCCCGTTCTCAATAATTTCCATCATCGTGCCGATAAGATCATCGGCATAGAGCGCATCGCCCTTCCATTCCCTGTCGTCCAATTCTTGTGCGTTGTTGATCTTCCCTTCAAAACATTTTTGAAAACAACAAACTGAAGGCTGCCAACGTCCATATACAGCCGGTAAGTACAGAAACTGGGAAATATCTGGTTGAGTAGAAAATTTCCCTAAAAATTCTTTAATGGTAGACTCGCTTCTTTCATCATCGGCAAGCAACTGAATAGGAAGAACAACCACAAACTTGTCATTCAGTTGCTTGCGCTTTATGAAAAATTCAGCCAATTGGTCGGCAAGTTGTTGATCTTGTAAAACCGCGTCCCGGTAACCGATATACAAATCAAATAAATCGAGAATGTAAATTTGGTTTTCTGCTGCCTGTTTATGATCTTTCAGCCAATCTCCGATTTTTTTTTCGCAAAAATTGGCGTTTCTCCCGATTTGCAGTTTTTTTTCCTCAACCAGATTGTCATCCTGGTCATCAAAATGAATGCCCAGTACTTCATATCCCGTTTCTAACATTTTTTCGCAAAAATAAAATCCAATAAATTCAAAGGCACCAATGATAACAGCCTTGTCCATCCGAATCTCCTCCCTTAGTACTATTGAATCCTATGCAAAATCTGGAGAAATTATTTCTTCATCAAGGGAGGATGGATGGTTAGAGGATTTTTTCATGACTTTTATAAAACTTTACGATAATCGAACCAAGCCGCTGCTTTTTTTCGGGCAGAATAAAGCTCGTTTGGACGACATGGTTGTCGATTTGCTTTTTTAATAACTGCTGGTTTAATTTTGCTTGATTATAACTTCTACCGCCAGACATGACATGAACTAGTTTGATCGGAATCTCATCACCGACGTTTAGTCGGCTGGAAAAAATATCTTTTTCCAGATTGCGAAAATCTTGTTGATGTGCAGCTTCAACCTCGTTAGTCAGTTTTTTATAAAAAAATTTATGCTCCTTTTCTTGT
>JAKACS010000106.1 GCA_021821235.1 Bacillota bacterium | reverse complement strand
AGTTCATTCGTTTTCCCCCTTATTAGATGCTGTATTTAGTTATTTCGGTTTTAAGGCGTAAGAATCCTTTCAAAAACAAAAACTAATTGCAATCAAAACGAAACAGGTAAAAATAAACGATTTTCTATGCACAAAGGCATAATAATGCTATAATTTCATTTGTTTGTTTTATGGTTTAACTAAATGATTTCGCGATTATCTACTAAAGAGGTGTTACAAAACATTGTCTCAATATAACACGCCGTTATTCAGCGGTTTACGTGAACATGCAAAAAAAAATCCTGTTCAATTCCATATTCCTGGGCATAAAAAAGGTGCCGGCATTGATCCAGAATTCAGAGATTTTATTGGCGACAACGCCCTTTCAATTGATCTTATTAATATTGGGCCACTTGATGACCTTCACCAGCCGAAAGGGATAATCAAACAAGCACAAATCCTTGCTGCTGAAGCGTTCGGAGCGGATCATACTTTTTTTTCCGTTCAAGGGACTAGTGGAGCAATTATGGCAATGGTTATGGCAGTTTGCGGGCCGGATGATAAAATCATTGTTCCAAGAAATGTGCACAAATCGGTCATGTCAGCGATTGTCTTTTCCGGAGCCATCCCTGTATTCATTCATCCAGAGATTGATGAACAGCTTGGAATTTCGCACGGAATTACAACAGATGCTGTTGAAAAAGCGTTGGCTCAACACCCGGATGCTAAAGCAGTTCTCGTTATTAATCCAACCTACTTTGGCATTTCCGCTGATTTAAAGAAAATCGTGGAAATTTCTCACGCCCATGGCATACCTGTTTTAGTAGATGAAGCCCATGGAGTTCATATTCATTTTCATGAAAAACTGCCGCTATCCGCAATGCAGGCAGGAGCCGACATGGCAGCAACAAGCGTTCACAAGCTTGGCGGTTCGATGACCCAAAGTTCCATTCTTAACGTTCGTGAAGGCCTTGTTTCCGCCAAACATGTGCAATCCATCTTAAGCATGCTGACAACAACATCTACTTCCTATTTGCTGTTAGCCTCTTTGGATGTTGCCAGAAAACGACTGGCGACCGAAGGCAGAGAGCTGATTGACAAAACGATTCAACTCGCCCAGTCCATTCGAGACAGGATTAACCAAATTGATCACTTATACTGTGTCGGTGCAGAAATTCTTGGTTCAAAAGCAACCTTTGATTATGATCCGACAAAATTAATTATCTCTGTGAAGGACTTAGGTCTGACAGGGTATGATGTTGAAAAATGGCTGAGAGAAAAATACAATATTGAAGTTGAATTATCCGATCTTTACAACATTCTTTGTATTATTACTTTTGGTGATACGGAAACGGAAGGAGATTTGCTCGTTAAGGCTCTAAAAGACCTGGCCGATGAATGCGAACACCGAAGCGAAAAAGTAGAGCCGCTAAAAGTGCTTTTACCGAACATCCCAGTTTTAGCACTTACACCGCGGGATGCTTTTTACGCTGAAACGGAAATCATTCCTTTTGAGGAATCAGAAGGAAGAATTATTGCCGAGTTTGTGATGGTCTATCCGCCGGGAATACCAATTTTTATACCAGGAGAAATCATTACAAAAGAAAACTTGCATTATATTCGGGAAAACCTTGAAGCCGGACTGCCCGTCCAAGGGCCAGAAGACGATGAACTAAAAACCATCCATGTTATTAAAGAATACAAAGCCATTAAATAAAAAACGGGATCCGAAAATGGATCCCATTTTTTCAATTAGACTACTTTATTTGTATTTTTATCTCCTTCTTGACTCTGGCAGTGGTGACAGCTGCATTTTGAGTAAAGAACCGTGACTTTTTCATCTTCAAAATGATCAATCGTAGAGTTGCAAGCCTGGCATACAATTGTACCCATCTTTTCATTCCCCTTTTCTTCGTAAATGATCATACTATTGGAAACGCTTTATTCATCTATAACTTTATAATAATATAACACATTTAATTTTTCAACACCTAATTGTATAACATTATTATTAAAAATACTTCTTATCAACAGTATAAAAAGCAGATCCGGTAGGACCTGCTTTTTTCCAATTCTTTTATTCGTATTGGGTGACAAATGGGATGGACGGAAGGGTTTCACGGAAAAATTCTGCTAAATCAGCTGCTTGATACTTTTCCCTAATTCGGAATACATTTTGCAAGTGGTCTAAATCTTCAATATCCTTAGGATCGAGGAGTGTTGAACGGCCTGTTTGCATGCAGACAACAAGTGGTTTGCCGAAAAACATGCTTGTGTAAACAATTCCAAAATCATAGCGAGTGTCATCTGTTGTAAATCCCACAAATCTTACCTTGACATTTTCATGCTCATCATACAACTTTTCGAATAAGTCCATCTGGGCGCCTCCTTTTTATTGGAATATTTAGAACTTTATTATAACCTTTTTTAATAAAAATAACAATTATCAAACCATTTGTTCAGATAGTTGTCATATTTCATTTTTCAATGCTAGAATAAGAATGTAAAAGATATCGGATCCATAAGGGGGAAATGAAATGGCGGAGTCGGCCTACATTAAGCTTGTTCCTTCATCTTCAAAGCAAATGGTTACACTTGACGAAGTAAAGGATTTTTTCCACTATTACAAGGACATTACAGCGAAGACAGGTGATCAGGTAAATTGGAATTATGAAGCCTCTTCCTTCCCGTACGAAATCAAAGAGACAGAAAAAGGAAAAGGAAAGTGGTTTTATTTATCGGCAACAAACGACCGCTACAACGCTATTTTAATTGGCGTTGATCAGGAAGAGACAGATGACGGATCGGCGACTACGTATATACAAGTAACGTTGCCTGAAGAATCTACATATGGCGATAAAGGGAAAGCAAATGAATTTTGCAAGTTTCTTGCCAAAAAATTGCAAGGAGAACTCCATCTCTTCAACGGAAGAATTATGTATTATTACCCGCGAAAATAACTAAAAAAGCTCCGAACGTTTCGGGGCTTTTTTGTTTAAAAACAGTTTGCTGAAAATGGCTGTGTATTTGCGCAGTAAAAACATAGGAATAATGTTTAATTTAGTAAGAAAAATATTTAACCCGTGAAGTAAACCATTGTGAAATGAAAAGAAGTGTAAATGGAGAGGCTTAATGTGGTCACAAACAACGCTTTCGCTGTTGATTCTGTCAGTTTCCGGCCAAGCAAGAAGGCTAAATAGAAAAACACAAAAAACATCAGCACTTTATACACCAGTTGGTCCCGGCTCGATAGCCATTCAATCAACGTATATCCGCTCCAGATCATAAATTGAAGAATCATAATGACATACATTTTCATCCGTACCACCACCAAATCCAAGAGGTATCCTACTTATATATATGTTTGTCCCGTGAAAGTTATTTTTGTAAATAATAAAAAGGCCTTCCCAATTTTTAAAGGAAAGGCCTTTTTTTGCGTTAATTATTTTAAAATATGAATTGGGGTTCCAAGTGCTACTTCTGCAGCTTCCATTGTGATCTCCCCAAGAGTTGGGTGGGCGTGAATTGTTAATGCTAAGTCTTCTGCTGTCATACCTGTTTCAATTGCCAGCCCAAGTTCTGCGATCATATCAGAAGCACTTGCTCCTGCAATTTGTGCCCCGATAATTAAGCCGTCTTCCTTACGTGTGATCAGTTTTAAGAAACCGTCTGCACTGTCAAGGGACAATGCACGGCCATTTGCGGCAAATGGAAATTTCGCTGCCTTGATCTCAATGCCTTCGTTTTTAGCTTGTTCTTCGGAATAGCCGACAGAAGCTAATTCAGGATCTGAGAAAACAACTGCAGGAATGCCTAAATAATCAATTTCGGATGGATGCCCGGCAATTGCCTCAGCCGCAATTTTTGCCTCATACGATGCTTTATGTGCCAGCTGCGGTCCAGGAACGACATCACCGATTGCGTATATATTGCTTATGTTTGTGCGGCATTGTTTATCAATTTCAATCAGTCCGCGCTCAGTTACCTTTACGCCTGCTTGTTCTAGACCCATTTCATCCGTGTTTGGACGGCGTCCGACCATAACGAATACGTAATCAGCGTCAACTTTCTTTTCTTCGCCTTTTACTTCAAACGTTACCGTTACACCGTCTTCTCTTTCTTCGACGCCTTTTGCCATTGCCTTTGTATAGAATTCTGCACCTTTTTTCTTCATTGTCCGTTTAACAAGTGATGCCATTTGTTTGTCAAATACGCCCATGCCAAGGATTTCATCTGCACCTTCCAAAATCGTCACTTGGCTGCCAAAGTTTGCATAGGCACCGCCAAGTTCGATCCCGATAACGCCGCCGCCAATCACGACGATTTTCTGAGGAATTTCAGTCAGATTTAATGCACCAGTTGAATTTAACACGCGTTTTGAATATTTAAAGGTAGGCAGTTCAATTGGGCGAGACCCAGTCGCAATAATGGCATTCTTAAACGTATAGGTTTGTGCTGAATTCTCGTCCATTACGCGAAGTGTGTTTGCATCAACAAAATACGCTTCACCGCGAACAATGTTCACTTTATTGCCTTTTAGCAATCCTTCAACGCCGCCGGTTAATTTTTTTACAACGCCAGCTTTAAATTCTTGTACCTTCGAAAAATCCACCTTTACATTTTCAGCTTTAATTCCGAAGTCTTCGGAATGAACAGCGGTTTCGTAGCGATGTCCGGCAGAAATCAATGCTTTAGATGGAATACAACCAACGTTTAAACATACTCCCCCGACATATTCTTTTTCAACAATCGTTACTTTTTGACCGAGCTGGGCAGCGCGAATCGCTGCCACATATCCGCCAGGTCCCGCACCAATGACGATCGTATCTGTTTCAATTGGGAAATCTCCAACAACCATTTATTACGCCTCCATTAACAGTAGTTCAGGATCATTTAATAAGCGCTTAATGTGATTCATTGCATGCTGAGCAGTCGCACCATCAATCATGCGGTGGTCAAAGCTTAGTGATAAGGCAAGAACCGGAGCTGCAACAATTTCACCATCTCTGACAATTGGCTTTTCTGCAATTCGACCAACACCTAGGATGGCAACTTCCGGATGGTTAATAACCGGTGTAAACCATTGTCCGCCGGCAGAACCAATATTCGAAATCGTGCAGGAAGCACCTTTCATTTCATTTGGTGCAAGCTTGCCGTCACGGGCTTTTCCAGCCAATTCATTGATTTCGTTGGAAATAGTGAAGACTGATTTGCGGTCTGCATCTTTGACAACTGGGACCAGCAAACCTTTATCCGTATCAGCAGCAATACCAATATTGTAGTAGTGCTTATGAATGATTTCATTTGATGCATCATCTAAAGATGTGTTGAGTGCTGGGAATTCACGCAACGCACTCGTTAAGGCTTTTACGATATACGGTAAGAATGTAAGTTTGATGCCTTTTGACGCAGCCACTTCTTTGAATTTCTTACGGTGAGTAACAAGTTTTGTCACATCTACTTCATCCATAAGAGTAACATGTGGTGCTGTATGTTTCGAATTGACCATTGCTTTTGCGATTGCTTTGCGGATTCCGCTCATTTTTTCGCGTGTTTCCGGATATTCGCCTTGCGGAATTGGCGCTGGTGCAGCTTTTGTTTCTTCAGCCTTAGCAGGTTCCTCAGTTTGTGCTTGTGGTGCTGCGCCTCCGTTTAGGAATGCGTCAATATCGCTCTTTAATACTCGGCCATTATATCCACTACCGGCGACTAAGCGAATGTCTACGCCTTTTTCGCGAGCATATTTACGAACAGAAGGCATGGCAACTACGCGACGGTTGGGATCAACTTCTGCTTTTGGTGCTGCTCCTGCAGCAGGTTTTTCAGGTGTAGCTTGTGGTGCTGCATCGGCTTGCGGTGCTGGAGTTTCCGGAGAAGGTGCTGCTTGTGGTGCCTCATGGCCTTCATCGCCTTTAAATTGGATATTTTCATATCCCGGAGCATCAAAAGTAACAAGAACCTGCCCAACCGTTGCAACTGTTCCTTCTTCAACAAGTACTTCTTGAACGGTCCCTTCAACAGGAGACGGGATTTCTACGACAGCTTTATCATTTTGCACTTCGCATAATACATCATCTTCTTGAACTTTATCGCCAGGCTTCACGAACCATTTTACAATTTCACCTTCGTGAATTCCTTCACCGATATCCGGTAATTTAAATTGAAATGACAACGGGATTCACCCTCCTATGTTTTTGTTATTTGGGGAACAGATCATCGTTCCCTTAATAAAATTAAAAGGTTAATACTTTTTTCGCAGCTTCAATCACATCTTTATAATTTGGCAGCCATACGGATTCTGCTTGTGGGAAAGCAAAAACGGTATCGGGAGCCGCAACGCGGAGCACTGGTGCCTCTAGGCTTAAAATGGCTCGCTCATTGATTTCTGCGACGACTTGAGCGGCAATTCCAGCTTGTTTTTGCGCTTCTTGAACAACAATAGCACGGCCAGTTTTTTCAACTGAAGCAATGATTGTTTCAACATCAAGTGGGCTGATCGTGCGAAGATCGACTACTTCGGCTGAATATCCTTCTTTTTCGAGCTCCTCAGCAGCTTTTAAAGATTCATGTACCATTGCACCATACGTAATAATCGAGACATCTTTTCCTTCACGTTTTACATCCGCTTTTCCTAAAGGAATTGTATACTCTTCTTCAGGTACCTCCTGGCGGAATGAGCGATATAATTTCATATGCTCAAGGAAAACAACCGGATCATTGTCACGGATGGAAGAAATCAAAAGTCCCTTCGCATCGTATGGAGTAGATGGGATAACCACTTTCACACCCGGAGATTGAGCCATTAGTCCTTCCAAGCTGTCAGCGTGCATATCCGGCGTGTGCACACCGCCGCCAAAAGGGGAACGGATTGTTACAGGGGCATTAAATTTCCCGCCTGTACGATAACGCAACCGAGCCATTTGACCAGCAATAGAGTCCATTACTTCGAAAACGAAACCAAAAAACTGAATTTCCGGAATTGGACGGAATCCCTGCAGGCTCAGACCAACAGCCAAACCGCCGATGCCCGATTCGGCAAGAGGGGTATCGAATACACGATCTACGCCAAATTCTTTTTGAAGGCCTTCAGTTGCACGGAAAACGCCTCCGTTTACACCAACGTCTTCCCCAAAGACTAATGTGTTTGGATCATTTTTTAATTCTGTGCGTAGCGCATCCGTTATCGCTTGAATCATTGTCATTTGAGCCATGACTTACTTCGACTCCTTTGCTTGATAAATTTCATATTGTTCTTTCAATGTTTGCGGCATTTCTTCGTACATTATCGACATTAAATCCGTCACTTTTTGTTTTGGTGCAGCATCTGCCTTTTTAATTGCCTCTTTAATGTCTTCTTTAGCTTGTTCGATTATTTCATTTTCTTTTTCTTCGCTCCACAGGCCTTTTTTCTCCAAAAATTTACGGAAGCGCACAAGTGGATCTTTCTTCTCCCATTCATTGTCTAATTCAGACGTACGGTAACGGGTTGGATCGTCACCAGCCATTGTGTGTGGTCCATAGCGGTATGTCAACGTTTCAATAAGTGTCGGCCCCTCACCATTTACAGCACGCTCACGAGCTTCGCGAACTGCAGCATATACAGCAAGCGGATCCATTCCATCTACTTGGATTCCCAGAATTCCAGCTGCTACTGCTTTTTGAGCTAGCGTACCCGCAGCAGTCTGAAGTGCAACAGGTGTTGAGATTGCAAACTGGTTGTTTTGAACAATAAAGATCGCTGGTGCTTTAAATGCTCCGGCAAAGTTGATTCCTTCATAGAAATCTCCTTGCGATGTTCCGCCGTCGCCTGTATACGTAATGGCAACCGATTTTGCACCGCGTTTTTTCATTCCAAGCGCTACACCGGCAGTTTGCACGTACTGCGCGCCAATAATAATTTGTGGTATAGCTATATTAACTCCTTCAGGAATTTGTCCGCCTTCAAAATGGCCTCTTGACCATAAAAACGCTTGGTACAATGGAAGTCCATGCCAAATGATTTGCGGCACATCACGGTAACCTGGAAGAATAAAGTCTTCTTTCTCAAGTGCGAACTGTGAAGCAAGTTGTGATGCTTCTTGTCCGGCCGTAGGCGCATAGAAACCTAATCTTCCTTGGCGGTTAAGAGAAATTGAACGCTGGTCAAGAATTCGGGTGTACACCATACGGCGCATTAATTCCTGCAATTGTTCATCGCTTAAATCAGGCATAGCCGCTTCATTTACGACTTCGCCTTCTTCATTTAAAATTTGAAGGGTTTGAAACTGTTCTGTCACTACATCGAGCGCTTTTTTTGCGTCGAGCTGGGCATTCTTTGTTTTGGAAGCCATCTTCGTCACCTTTTCCTTTCTTTATTTAAGACTTTAGTAGCAAAAATCCACTAATTTAGGTTACCCAAAATCGTTAATTAAAATGGCCATTCACCGTTTTTAATAGAAGTATTTTCGGCACCGGATGACAGATAAGACAAATATTTATGTTTCCAATTAGTTGTTCCACAAGAAGGATCACAAAAAACATACACTCTCTTATCGACGATCATCTTCTCCTGTATCAGTTGTTTTTA
>JAKACS010000105.1 GCA_021821235.1 Bacillota bacterium | reverse complement strand
CTTGTTTCTGTTTTTTACAATCAGCTTACTTACAATGATAAATCGATTGTCAAAATTATGGGAAAGCAATTTCTATTTACTATTCCACAGCTGATCATTGAGATTTTGTCAGGCAAATATTTGAACATGGTTAAGTGGCTCAATGGGTGGCGATGGTACCACACATTCATTTCAATGAACGCTAAATATTTGGCCATCAGAGGATTTATTCAAATTACCCGAAAAATAAGCAGAAAACAAGAACGCGAGATTTTGCAAAAATAAAAGAGAAATGAAGTGGATGAAGGTAAATCCTCTATCCAGAACCGTTTTAAAAAGGATCAATTTTGAAAGTAAAATAAGATTAAAACCTAGTAAAATTGCTAGCCCCCTTTTTGGAAAAACCTCGTCATTGAATAAACTCCTTTCATAATAAGAAAACCGTTTAGAATCAAATCTAGTTTACCAGAATATTCTGCTAAATTTAAGAATAATAGGACACCCCACTAAATCAAAACGCTTACATAAAAACTTTTACAGTAAAAATCGACAATATTCCAAAAAGACTTGACTTCATGTCGAAAAATCGTTATATTAAAATAACAAAATTATCAGAAATATTAAACGAAAATGGTCTATTTATTGGAGGGACTTCTTTTGGAAAATCGTCAGCAGTGGGGTTCAAGGTATGGGTTTGTTGTTGCGGCAATCGGTTCCGCAGTTGGCTTAGGAAATATTTGGAGATTTCCGGCGGTTGCCTACGAAAACGGAGGGGGAGCATTTTTTATTCCATATTTATTCGCTCTATTAACCGCAGGAATTCCGATTTTGATCATGGAATTTACGATTGGTCATAAATATAGGGGATCATCGCCGCTCTCCTTGTTCCGAATCAATAAAAATGCGGAATGGCTCGGATGGTGGCAAGTCTTTATTTCGTTTATCATCTCAACATATTACGCGGTGATTATTGCCTGGGCCATTAAATACAGCATTTATTCATTCAACACGCAATGGGGGAAGGATTCAAGCGGCTTTCTTTTCGGAAAAGTTCTACAGCTGGCTAAAAAGCCGGGCGAAATTGGCGGACTTGTGCCAGGTGTTGTCGTTCCATTGCTTATTGTTTGGGCAGTTGCCCTTTTTGTTCTTTTTCGCGGTGTTTCAAAAGGGATTGAAAGGATGAATAAAATTTTCATTCCAGCCCTAGTGGTAATGTTTTTGGTCATTGTCATTCGCGCCTTAACGTTAGAAGGCGCAACTGAAGGATTGAATGCCTTTTTTAAACCAAATTGGAATAAAATTCTTGATGGAAAAGTATGGGTTGCAGCATATGGACAAATTTTCTTTTCGCTCTCCATTGGATTTGCGATTATGATTACGTATTCCAGCTATCTGCCAAAAAAATCAGACATCACGAATAATGCCTTTATTACAGGTTTTGCAAATTCCGGATTTGAGTTATTAGCAGGAATCGGTGTTTTCTCGGCACTTGGATTTATGGCACATCAGCAAGGCGTACCAGTGGATAAGGTAGTCGAAAGCGGAGTTGGACTAGCTTTCGTTGTTTTCCCAAGCATCATTAATGAATTCCCAGGTTTCAACGGCCTTTTCGGCCTATTGTTCTTCTTATCGCTTGTGTTTGCCGGGATGACCTCGCTTATTTCGATTATTGAAACGTATATTGCGGCGGTTCAGGATAAATTCCATGTATCCCGGGCAAAAGCTGTCTTAATCGGCGGTGTGGTGGCTACAATGATTTCGCTGCTTTTTGCAACGAATGGCGGCTTGTATTTGCTAGATGTGACGGATTATTTCATTAATAACTTTGGCGTTGCGCTTGCCGGTTTAATTGAAGTTGTGTTAGTGGCTTGGATCTTTAAGGAACTTGGAGCTTTGCAAAAGCATGCGAATGCGGTTTCTGATATACGCCTTGGAGCATGGTGGAAGTTTTGCCTATCTGTCATCACGCCACTTGTCCTCGGCTATATGATGTTTGATTCTGTTCGCCAAAATATCAAACACAACTATGGCGATTACCCGACACAACTGATTACGTTTGCCGGGTGGCTGGTTGTGGCAGTTACGCTTGTGGCTGGTATTCTGTTTTCGACTAAGCGATGGAAAACAACTTCAACTGCATTAGAAGAGAAGGAGAGTGCGTAAAATGTCCGGAAGCGCAATTACGATGATGGTGATCGGTATTGTTGTAATATGGGGCGGTCTAGCTGCCAGCATACTGAATGTTGTGAGAGTATCCAAAAAATCATAAAGAATCATGATACTGGTTATTTGAAAAGTAAAAAATGGAAAAACCCTTTATCATTTTGGAAAAACGGCTGCCGCATGAATGCAACAGCCGTTTTTTCAACATAATCCCCTTCGGTGCAGTTCATGCTTTCTATGACAGCCGTTCATCGTCAAGGTGTTTGTTGTCGATTGTTGCTTCATTTACTCTGGCGTTTCCATCCTTTTCGACTTTTGCTTCTTCACGCTTTACATTTTCTGTAATTTCCTCGGTTTCGACCACCTTTTTTTTACCAATGACAATTTCCTCGGTAACGACAGGTTTCTTCGTTACTTCTACTTTTTCTTCAATGATGGGAACGCGAATGGTTTCTTTATCGCTGATTGGATTCGTGTCTGGTGCGGAATTTTCGACAGGCCGCCTCTCTACATAAACTTCTTCATGCGTAACGGGAACATGTACCGTTTTTTGTTCTTCAACCACATCTTTGTGAACTTCAACTTCACCAGTCTTGACACGGTCTTTCGTGACATCAAGCTGTTCTTCGTGTAGTTTGAGTGAACGTTTATCATCCGCACCTAAAGTGTTTGCTGTTAAGCCTGTCCGATCATTGCCATCCGTAGCAATGGAATAACCGGATAGCGATGCTCCCTCATTCTCCGTTAGAAGCAAAATTTTCCCTGATTCAATGTCTTGTACGTAATCCCGGGCGGTTGGTTCATCGATTCCCATGCCAACGAGCCGATCGTAATAGGATGATCCGCCTGCGTCTCTATGATTATTTCCTTCAAAGACGTTCACAAGGCTGTCAATGAAGCTTTGATGTTCACGAGACACTGCACGATCTCCAAGTTCTTCTGCGGTTACTCCGGTTTCATCTTGAACGGATGAGGGAAGGTCTTTCTTATTTGCGATAATCGATAGATCATTTATAGAATATCCATCGTTCTGAAATTCTTCAATTGCTCGAATGACATCATCGCTTGAATGATAGACACCTAATACTTTTTTGCTCATCGATTAATCCCTCCATTATTTTTAAAAATGGTTGACTTTGCTCTACTCCCAAATCAAATCTACTTATGAAAATTTCAGCTGTTCCTGTCTACCGTATCGTTAAATTCGCTTGCAAGCTTTTCTTTAACGTCACCATACTTTTTCTGAAGGCTCCCTTTTGCCTGATCGACTTTTCCTTCAGCTTCCATGGTTTCGTTTTTTGAAAGCTTACCAATACTTTCTTTTAAATTGCCTTTTAATTGGTCAAGAGTACCTTTTGATTGATCGTTATTCATAGCTGTCCCCTCCTTTTTGTGTGATGGTTCCTATTTACCCGATGTTGGCAAGGTAAAACAAATGATTTGATTCGACTACTGAAATGAGGGAGGCGATAGAGCTTGCTATCGACATAATTTCTGTAGTATGGGCTTCGATCCTACCATCGTTTTATATCCTAATTTATCATCCAGACCAGTAAAAGGGAAAAAACAGGGTGATAGAGGGGTTTATATCCTAGAAAATACCAGTAAGAGAAAAAACCAGTCAATCGAAGGATCACGGCAAAAATGGGAATCAAAGAGAACCAATGATGCCCAAACTGAGTGATTGTTGAATTTCAAACAAATTAAGTACTTATTTTGCCGGAGTTGATTAAGAAGGAACGCCCCCGGAAAGCGAGCTTCTTGAGCGGAAATCAACAGCCTCCGTTTATCCGCCAAACTAAAAAGGACCGGGCGGTTTTTGCCCGGTTTTCTAGTAGAGTTTTTACAGGCATAATCTGGAGGCACAGAAAAAGACCGCGATCCGGTTCGGATCGCGGTCTGTGGGTTAACTTCCTTGGGTGGTTGGCCGGATGATGATTTCGTTGACTGAAGCCCATTCCGGCTGCTCAATTGCGTAGGTAATTGCATTGGCGATATCTTCAGCTTTTAAAGGTTGGCGGGCAGACCGGCCTTTTAGTGCTTCCATTGCATCCGGATCCGTAATTGTTTCAAGCAATTCGGTTTCAACCAATCCTGGGGAAATAATGGTCGTCCGAATGTTGGATGTTGGCGATAGCTCCATGCGAAGGCCTTCTGTGATTGCGCGGACGGCAAATTTTGTCCCGCTATAGACGGCGCCTGCCATGCCGACGCGATGGCCGGCAACGGAAGAAACATTGATAATGTGGCCTTCCTTTTGGTTTTCCATTGTTGGCAGGGCGGCAGCAATCCCGTTTAACACACCTTTAATGTTCACATCAACCATCCGGTTCCATTCTTCTACCTTTAATTTATTCATAAAGGAAAGGGGCATCAAGCCAGCGTTGTTAATCCAGACATCGATCCGATTGTAATTTTTTAAAGCAAAGTTGGCCAATGTTTTCATTTCGTCTAGCGAAGTTACATCTGCTGGAAAATAAGAAGCTTCACTACCTGTTTGCTTAATTCGTCCGACGGTTTCCTCCAAGCGTTCCGTTCTTCTTGCCGATAAAACGACCTTCGCTCCCCGCTCGGCTAGTTTTTCTGCGGCTGCTTGGCCAATGCCGCTGCTGGCTCCGGTAATGACAACAACTTTTCCTTCAATCGTCACTCGAAATCCCTCCATTAAGTAGAACAGTTTTTACCATTATACTTCTTTGGGTTGCCCGTTACAAAAATCTGAAACAGCAAATCAATTTTTACCATATTTCTTCATTGATTTAACAAGAAAGCCGCCTTTAAACCTTCTCGGTTCATACGAAATAATGAACGCTTTTGGCTCATATTCTTCGATTAAATTTATTAGTTCATTTTCCCGGCTGCGCTTTGTGAGGATTTCGAGCTGGTATCTTTTGCTGTCGCGCCCCATTCCTTCAAAAACGGTAACCCCAAAGCCTTTATTCCTTAATAAATCAATCAGCTTTTCATTGAGTTCCATTAAATTAACAACTAATGACGTGTAGCCGATCGCAAGCTTGTTTTCAATCCGTGTTCCGATGTAAAGGCCGACACCGAAGCCGACGGCATAAACGATCATTTCGGCAACGCTTTGATTGCCTGAAAAGACCAATGCAAGCCCAAAAACATAAATTAGTGCCTCAAGAATTCCAAAGGAGGAAGCAGCAACACTCATATTTTTCACTAAAAAGATCGTTCGAAGCGTTAGAATGGGGACGTAGATTAATTGCAAGGCAAAAATCAAAAGAATTTTGAACATAGAAGGCTCCTTCATAAATGTCTTTTCATTTCAACCAAGCTATTTTAACATGGATAGCCGTGTGAAATCATCCTGTCGCAAATTTTTACAAAAAATAAAACATCCTTGCAATGGATGTTCTTAAATCCATTTTTCCAAAAATGTTAAGGGAATAACTAAATTGTACCATACCTCACCAACCCTGGTGAGTAAAAGGCGGATTTTATTGGTAAAAAGTTATTGACAATTGGTGGGGAGACTTTATAATTAACTTAAATCCGATAAAAATAATATGAATAATAAGCATAGGTGGTTTTTTGATTGATACAGATCAACCATATTTACAAACAGTATGCGAACAAAGATAAACAGCCTATTGAAATTTTGCATGATATCAATTTAACAATCGAAAAAGGCCAGTTTATTTCAATATTAGGTCCATCAGGCTGCGGTAAGTCAACGCTTCTTTCGATTGTGGCAGGGTTAACGGAGGCGACGAGCGGCGAAATTCTCGTTGAAGGCAGGCAAGTAACGAAACCCGGAAAGGATCGCGGCATGGTGTTCCAGCAGGCAGCATTGTTTCCGTGGCTGAATGTAACCGAAAACGTGATGTTTCCGTTAAAAAAGGAAATGCCAAGGGCAGAGGCAGAAGCCGAGGCGAAAAAGTTTTTGCAAATGGTTCAGTTAAGCAAATATGTAACCCATTACCCCCATGAGCTTTCCGGCGGTATGCAGCAGCGGGTGGCAATTGCCCGAGCACTTGCGATGAACCCTGAGATTCTCTTGATGGATGAACCGTTTGGAGCACTTGATGAACAGACAAGAAGCCGGCTTCACGTCCAGCTTGAAAAAATCTGGCTGGAAACACAGAAAACGATTTTGTTTGTCACACACAGTATCTCTGAATCTCTCAAACTGTCAGATCGGGTTATTGTGATGGGGACAAAGCCGGGAACGATTTTACAGGATATCCAAATTGACCTTCCAAGACCACGGGATCAATACAAAAAAGAGATGTTTGAGATTGAGGAATATATTATGAGCTTTTTAAAAAAGGAGATTGATAAAGTGGTAAGGGAGGAATTGGAAGATGAATTCGGCCGTTAAACGAGTCATTTTTTTCGCCATTTTGATCGGCCTGTGGGCGCTCGGTTCAGGGTTGAATCTTTGGCTGCCGACAATTCTGCCTTCGCCCACGATGGTATGGAAATCGCTTATAACCGGGTTTGCTGACAAAACGCTGCTGTACGATTTGCTTGCCAGCTTCAAACGTCTTGTCATTGGGCTCGGATTGTCACTGATCATCGGCTCGCTTCTTGGAATCCTTTTAGCAAAATCTAAAACGGCGGATGAAACCGTTGGCTCGCTGCTCTTGGCATTGCAGAGCGTTCCAAGCATTGTCTGGCTGCCGCTGGCAATCATGTGGTTTGGCATGAATGAAGTTTCGGTTGTTTTCGTCGTCATTTTGGGCGGAACGTTCGTTATGGCATTAAACATTCGGATGGGATTAAAAAATGTTTCACCATTGTTTATGAATGCGGCACGGACAATGGGCTCAAGCGGAATGAATTTGTTTTGGCGGGTCAGTCTCCCGGCGTCGATTCCGTACGTGGTGACCGGCACCCGGCTGGCATGGGCTTTCGCTTGGCGCGCACTGATGGCCGGGGAATTGTTGAGCACCGGCCCTGGGCTTGGGTACACCTTAAGGTATGCTTCCGATTTCGGCAACATGAGTCTTGTTATTGCCGTTATGATTATTATTGGCGTCATTGGCTCGATTGTTGATCAACTGCTGTTCCAGCGGATTGAAAAATCGGTATTGGAGCGCTGGGGATTAGCAGGGTAAAGGGAAGCTTCTATTCAGTTTTTTTGAGTTTCTGGCTTTCAAAGGCGTATAGGGCAGGGTTGACTGCCGTTAACGCGAGATAAAAAGGGGGATAATAAAATGAAGAGAAAAGGGTTACTTTTAGCAGGATTGTTGGCTTTAATGCTGGTGCTGGCAGCTTGCGGCAATGCGGCTAAGTCAGCTTCTGCACCGAAAGAAATTGTCATCGGCTATTTTCCAAATATCAACCATGTTCCGGCAATGGTGGCGAAAGATAAAGGTTTTTATGAAAAGCGCCTTGGCGATGGAACGAAAGTGGTTTATAAAACGTTTGCTGAAGGCGGTTCGTTTATGACAGCTCTCAAAACTGGCGATATTGACGCAGGGCTTGTAGGACCGGGACCTGCCATGAATAACTTTACGACAGGGGCAGATGTACGAATCATTGCCGGTGCCTCTACCGGCGGAACTGTTGTCCTTGCACGAAAAGGGAGCGGTATTAAAACCGTAAATGATTTTTCAGGAAAAACGTTTATTACACCAGGGGTTGGCTGCACGCATGATGTACAGTTTGAAACGTACTTGAAAAAAGAAGGAATTACTTCGAAAAGAATTGGCGGTACGATGAACCATTTAACTGGGAATCCGGCACAATATGCAAGCATGCTTCAAGCTGGAAAAGTCGATATTGCGGTGGCACCAGAGCCTTGGGCAGCAGTAATTGAGCAGCAAACAGGGGCAGACGTCGTGATCGACTGGGATCAAGTTGCTTTTGGCAAAACATTGCCAGCGTCTGTTTTGGTCACGACTGAGAAGAAAATTAAAGAAAATCAAAAAGTGATTGAAAAAATTGTTGCGGCCAACAAAGATGCCGTTGATTTTATCAATCAAAATCCGGAGCAGGCGAAGGAAATCGCAATTAAAGATATTAAAAAAACAACGGGGCAAACACTTGAAAAATCGGTTGTCGATCTTGCTTGGAAGCGAATTGGTTTCACTTCTCAAGTGGATGAAAAAGCCATTCAGGATTTTTCCGATTCCTCGTATGAGTTGAAATTTTTAAAAGAAAAGCCGAACTTTAAAAATTTGATCGACAAGCAATTCATTCAATAGAGATGTAGGGGCAGTGGAGAGTCGTTCCACTGCTCATTTTCTGTTTGGTGAAAAAATTTTTCAAATGAAGTCTTGACGATTTTGTGAATTAGTAGCATAATAATAACTACGTTGTAAGAAAAAACAACACATTACGACATGTTTCGACATGCGGGTGTAGTTTAATGGTAAAACTCCAGCCTTCCAAGCTGATGTCGTGGGTTCGATTCCCATCACCCGCTCCATACATATTAACTAACGCAGTGTACC
>JAKACS010000104.1 GCA_021821235.1 Bacillota bacterium | reverse complement strand
GATTTGGTGCGGGGGCGGTAATGCCGATCGCAACAACGATCGTCGGTGATATTTACACAAAAGAAGAGCGGGCGAAAATCCAGGGATATTTATCGAGCGTATGGGGAATTTCCGCTATTACTGGACCTGCCATAGGCGGGCTGCTTGTTCAATACGCAAGCTGGCATTATGTTTTCTGGATCAATATTCCACTGGGTCTGCTTTCATTGGCTGGCTTATGGCTATTCTTACACGAACACGTTGAAAGGAAAAAACATCAAATTGATTATTCGGGGGCAGTGCTTCTTACAGTTGCTATTTCATCGCTGATGTTCGTTCTGGTTGAAGGCGGGAGCGGCATTTCCTGGAATTCGCCAATGGCAATTGCTTTGTTCATGGTGTTTGCAATTGCGCTGACGTTGTTTCTTTTTCAGGAAAAACGAGCGGCTGAACCTGTTATGCCTTTATCCATTTGGAAGGAACGGTCCATTTTTGTTGCGAATATCACTTCTTTAACAACAGGTGTGATGCTCATTGGCATTTCAAGTTTTCTGCCTACTTTTGTTCAAGGAGTGATGGAACAGACACCGATTGTTGCTGGGTTTACATTAACAGCAATGTCAGTTGGCTGGCCGATTGCTTCTGCCATTTCCGGGCGTTTGCTTTTAAAGCTTGGATACCGGATTACTTCCATCATAGGTGGAATTGCACTCATCCTAGGAAGTGCTGTATTTGTCACGATGACTGCTGAAACGGGGCCGTATTGGGCAGCGGCGGGATCCTTTTTCGTTGGCGTCGGGATGGGGTTAACATCGACTGCGTTTATCGTTTCGATTCAAAGTACAGTAAGCTGGCAACAGCGGGGGATCGCAACAGCGGCCAATATGTTTATGCGCAATCTGGGCAATACGATTGGCGCAGCCTTGTTTGGCGGAATTTTAAACAATGGCTTAATTCGTTTTTTCAGCCAAAGTGAAAAAAAGACTGGTGTGAAATTAACGGTTGAATCAACAAATGCTCTGTTAAAAGAAACAGATCGCAGCAAGCTGCCGGATTCGCTCGTGCAAGTTCTGCAAAATGGTCTTACGGTGTCGCTTCACTCTGTTTATTTTGTTGTCTTTGTTTTCGCTGTTGTCAGCCTGATCTTTATTTTATTTATTCCAAAAAAAGAGGAATTGAATACACAAGAATTAAGCAATTAACAGTAGGAAACAATGGAATCAAGGAGAGAGAAAATTGTCTTCATTGTCAGAATTTCAATTGCTTTCGGTTCTCGCCCAGGAAATGAATATGCACAAAGCTGCAGACAGGCTGTTCGTTTCTCAGCCTGCCCTTTCACAGCGGCTGCAAACCATTGAGAAAGAATGGGGGGCGAAGCTGTTTATCCGAGGTCATAAGGGTCTTTCACTTACTCCAGCAGGGGAGCAGGTCATTCAATTTGCAAATGAAGTGCTGGCAAAACAGGAAAAAGTGAAGGAAACAATTGATTCAATGCAAATGGGGATTACAGGAACGCTAAAAATAGCAGCTGCATCGATTGTCGGCCAAAATTGGCTGCCAAAAGTATTAAAAAAATACGTTGAAACCTATCCGCAAGTCAAAATTTCATTAATAACCGGGTGGAGCAGTGAAATATTAAAACATTTATACGACAACCAGGCCCATATCGGAATTATCCGCGGCAAACCTGATTGGAAAGGAATTAAAATCCACCTTTTTAAAGATCTTTTGTACTTGGTCGATAAAGAAATTTCCACACCAGAACAATTAATGGAGACTGACCGTCCTTTTATCCAGTTTCGCAGTGATTCCAATTATTATCAGGAAATTCTTGATTGGTGGATGCGCATGTTTAAAACTTCACCAAAGCGTACAGTTGTCGTCGATCAGATTGAAACGTGCAAACAAATGGCGTTTAATGGAATTGGCTACTCAATTTTACCAGCAATTACGCTTGAAGAAGCAAGTACAAATATCTTTAAAGTTTCTCTTTTAGATGAAAATCAGGAGCCTCTTAAACGCGATACTTGGTTATTGGGATATGAGTCGGCATTTCAGCTAAAGCAAGTGCAAGCTTTTGTTGATTTAGTGAAAGAGCAAACAGGAATGCAATCCTTCAATTGAATGATGATTTTGCTTGTTTTCGCTGCTTGTGTTTGCTAAAGTATTTTTGATCATACATATTGGAGGTTTTCAGAATGAAAATGATGGATGCAAATGAAATTATTTCTTTTATTCAAAATAGCAAGAAATCAACACCCGTTAAAGTTTATGTAAAAGGACAGCTTGAAGGGATCGATTTTGGCAAGGATGCCAAAACGTTCATCAATGGACAAGCTGGTGTGGTTTTCGGTGAGTGGGCAGAAATCCAAGCAGCGCTCGAGTCCAATAAAGACCATATTGAAGATGTTGTTGTCGAAAATGATCGCCGCAATTCGGCTATTCCGCTACTTGACACAAAAAACATTAATGCGCGAATTGAACCAGGCGTAACGATTCGTGATCAAGTGGAAATTGGCGATAACGCGGTCATCATGATGGGTGCGGTGATCAACATTGGTGCCGTCATCGGCGAAGGAACGATGATCGATATGAATGTTGTTCTTGGTGGTAGAGCTACAGTTGGAAAAAATTGCCATATTGGTGCCGGAACCGTTCTTGCCGGTGTAATCGAGCCGCCTTCAGCCAAGCCAGTAGTTGTTGAAGATGATGTCGTCATAGGGGCAAATGCTGTTGTCCTTGAAGGTGTAACTGTTGGAAAGGGTGCCGTTGTTGCAGCCGGTGCCGTTGTCATTGATGATGTTGCTCCATATACGGTTGTTGCCGGAACCCCTGCCCGCAAAATTAAGGATATTGACGAAAAGACAAAATCCAAAACTGAAATTAAGCAAGAACTTCGCCAGCTATAATGGAATAAAAAAATGGAAAGCGTGGAGATCTCCGCGCTTTCTTTTTGGAAAAGGACGTGGAAAACGTGAACCGTTTTGTTGAAATTCGCCGTGATTTGCACCAAATTCCGGAATTAGGCTTTCAAGAAGTAAAGACCCAAAACTATTTGTTAGAGTATTTAAACAGCCTTCCTCAAGATCATTTGACGATTAAACAGTGGAAAACCGGCTTATTTGTCAAAGTGCATGGTTCAAAACCGACAAAAACAATTGGTTATCGCACTGACATTGATGGTCTTCCGATTACAGAGGAAACAGGCTTGCCATTTTCTTCTTCTTCTCCTGAACGGATGCATGCTTGCGGTCACGACTTTCATATGAGCATCGCACTTGGGGTGCTAACGTATTTTACCGAACACCAAATAAATGATGATTTGCTGTTTATTTTTCAGCCTGCTGAGGAGGGACCCGGTGGGGCGGAACCAATGCTGAAATCTGAAATTATGCAGGAATGGCTGCCGGACATGATCATCGGCCTGCATATCGCTCCAGAATATCCAGTCGGATCAATCGCGATAAAAGAAGGACTGCTTTTTGCCAATACCTCCGAGTTATTTATTGATTTAAAAGGAAAAGGAGGGCATGCGGCATACCCGCATCAAACCAATGATATGGTCATTGCTGCATGCTCGCTTGTCGGGCAGCTGCAGACAATTGTTTCACGCAATGTTGATCCTTTGGACAGTGCTGTTATTACAATTGGGAAAATAACGGGCGGAACCGTGCAGAACATTATTGCTGAACGAGCGCGTCTTGAAGGAACGATCCGCACCTTGTCGCCACAATCAATGGTGAATGTAAAACATCGCATTGAGGCGATTGTCAGCGGAATTCAAGCCGGTTTTGAGTGTGAAGCTGCAATTGATTACGGAGCGATGTATTATCAAGTATACAATCAGGCAGACTTAACAAGAGAATTTTGCCGCTTTTTAAGTTTGCAGACAACAGCAGAGGTTATTGAGTGTAAAGAAGCAATGACCGGTGAAGATTTCGGCTATATGTTAAAGGAAATCCCAGGTTTTATGTTTTGGCTTGGAGTCGATTCACCTTTTGGGCTTCACCACGCCAAATTAAATCCAAAGGAATCGGCAATTCCTTTTGCGATTGACACGATTACAAAGTATCTCCTTTTTAAAGGAAATAACCAGTAACGGTTCCAAGGCGTTTTATTTTAATCAGCCTGCTGTTATATGGTAAAATGATAGCAAATTAAGGCAAAAATTGACCGTTAACACTACGTTTATTAATGAAAAAAAAGGGCAACTTATTATAGGATAAAGAAAAAGATGATAATGAATATTTATTTAAATTAATTATCATTTAATATTGACTTTAATTAATCTTTATTTTATAATTATTATTGTTAGGGAGTTGAGTGGACAAAGGCAAGCCGGAGTTAACTCAATTACATAAGATTGCTCATTTGATTTGTGTGCAATCTTGAAAAGATAGCAAATGAGAATTGCTATAAACGTATCTCATTTAATAAAATATTTGGAGGGATTTAATATGCCAGAACGCATGGTAGGAAAACAAGCTCCACGCTTTGAAATGGACGCAGTAATGCCAAATAAAGAATTTGGAAAAGTTAGCCTTGAAGAAAATATGAAAAACGGTAAATGGACTGTATTGTTCTTTTATCCAATGGACTTTACTTTTGTTTGCCCGACTGAAATTACAGCTCTTTCCGATCGTTTTGATGAATTCGAAGACTTAGATGCAGTTGTCATTGGTGCATCGACAGATACAATTCATACTCACCTTGCTTGGATTAAAACAGATCGCAAAGAAAATGGACTTGGCGATCTTAACTATCCATTAGCAGCAGATACGAACCATGTCGTTGCCCGCGACTATGGGGTATTAATTGAAGAAGAAGGTGTTGCACTTCGTGGATTGTTCATTATCGATCCTGAAGGCGAAATGAAATACCAAGTTGTTAACCACAACAATATCGGACGCGATGTTGACGAAACTCTTCGTGTGCTTCAAGCACTGCAAACTGGTGGTCTTTGCCCAGCTAACTGGAAACCAGGTCAAGCAACATTAAACGTTTAATTGCAGTTTGCATTTTACAATCAGGACCTAACCTGCAACAGTGTTAGGTCTTTTTTTTCAGCAAGTCAAATCAACGGAGCTATCTGATAAAACAAATGCCAAACTTGGCGGAAAATGAGCATTATTTCTTTGGAAAGCAACAGTCAATTTCCACTTTGCCAAACAAAAGGGAGGTTTTTGAAATGAAATTGCGCGAACAAATGCCGGAACTTTCCGGTGCCACCACTTGGTTAAACGGGCAAGTAACAAAAGAAGCATTAGTAGGTGAAAAGCCGACTCTGATTCACTTCTGGTCGATCAGTTGCCATTTATGTAAAGAAGCAATGCCCCAGGTAAATGAATTTCGCGATTCTTTTAAAGATCGTTTAAATGTAGTGGCCGTTCATATGCCAAGGTCGGAAAACGATTTAAATGTGGACGAAATCAAGCAGGTTGCCGCGGAGTTTGGCATTACCCAGCCAATTTTTGTCGACAGTGAGCATAACCTGGCAGATGCTTTTGAAAATCAATATGTACCGGCATATTATGTTTTTGATCGTGAAGGAAAGCTGCGTCACTTTCAAGCCGGCGGCAGCGGAATGAAAATGCTCGAGAAACGTGTGAACCGTGTTCTCGATGAAACTGAAAAAGCGGAATAAGCAATTAAGCATCAATGTAAAAAGGACCATTCGTATAAAATACGAAAAGTCCTTTTTTGCTTTTCACAGCCTTCAGTTATGTTAAAATGGAGAAAGTAAATCTGGAACTAAAAGCATTCATTTATGGGGGAGTTTGGATGAATAAAGATTTTGCGGTCATTGGTCTCGGGCGGTTTGGCGGAAGTATATGCCGGACACTAGCAGAGCTTGGAAAAGACGTGTTGGCAATCGATTTGAACGAAGAGCGGGTAAATGAATTTTCAACCATTGCTTCCCATGCTGTTTCCGGTGATTCGACTGATGAAGCGATGCTTAGAAGCATTGGAATTCGCAATTTCGACCATGTCATTGTTGCGATTGGGGAGGATATCCAATCAAGCATTTTAACAACGTTGATTTTAAAAGAATTAGGCGTTCGTAATGTAACAGCGAAAGCGCAAAATGATTATCATGAAATGGTTTTAAGAAAAATTGGTGCCGATCACGTCGTTCACCCGGAGAGGGACATGGGGATTCGCATTGCTAACAATATGGCATCCAATAGCGTGTTAGATTATTTGGCCTTATCTGATGAGCATAGCATTGTCGAGTTTGTTGCCAGCGGAAAAATCGACGGCCGGACGATCCTCGATTTGGACATTCGCAAAAAATACGGCGTTAATATTGTCGCGATTAAAAGGGGAAGCCAAATTATTGTTTCGCCGCAGGCAAAAGAAGTGATACAAGCCAATGATGTATTAATTGCCATCGGAAACGACAGCGACCTCGACAAATTTGAACGAAAAGTGATTCAGTGATCATTATGAGAAAAAGAGAAGCCACGAGTGTGGCTTCTCTTTTTATACCTCCATAATGATTGGTAAAATCATTGGACGGCGTTTTGTTTTTTCATATAGGAACGGTGCAAGGGTGTCGGTAATTTCATTTTTAATTTCCGACCATTGGCTTGTTTTTCGCTCCATCACTTTGTTCAAGTGTTTTGTAATTAAATTTTGCGCATCATTGATTAAATCACCGGATTCTCTCATATAGACAAATCCGCGAGAAATAAGGTCAGGCCCTGCTGCAATTTTAAATTCCTTCATATTAATGCTAACAACGACAACCACAAGACCTTCCTCCGAAAGAATGCGCCGGTCGCGAAGGACGATGTTTCCGATATCGCCAATTCCGCTGCCATCAATATAGACGGAACCGGAAGGAATTTTTCCAGCTACTTGCGCAGTGCTGTCAGATAGAGCCAATACTTCGCCATTGTCCATAATAAAACAATTTTCCTCAGCTACTCCGCATTCCACAGCAAGCTTTGCGTGGGTTTTTTGCATCCGATATTCACCGTGGATCGGCATGAAAAACTTTGGCTTGATTAAGCGGAGCATCAGCTTTTGCTCTTCCTGCCCGCCGTGACCGGAAGTGTGGATATTGCTTAGTTTTCCATGGATAACTTCTGCCCCTGCACGGGAGAGCATGTTGATGGTTCGGCTGACGCTGATGGTGTTTCCCGGTATCGGTGAAGATGAGAAGACAACCGTATCACCCGGAATAATCTGAATTTGGCGATGCGTTCCATTGGCAATTCTTGAAAGTGCCGCCATCGGCTCGCCTTGGCTCCCTGTGCACAAGATTGTAACCTGGTTTGCTGGTAGGCGGTTAATTTGCTGGGCATCAATAAATGTATCTTTCGGTGCACGTATATAACCTAAATCAAGTCCAATATTAATCGCAGCTTCCATGCTGCGGCCGAATACTGCAACTTTTCTTTCATTTGCAACCGCTGCTTCTGTTACTTGCTGAAGGCGATGAATATTCGATGCAAAGGTTGCAAAGATCACGCGACCTTCTACTTTGCGGAAAATATCTTGAATACTGTCGCCAACACGTCTTTCAGACATCGTAAATTCAGGAATTTCACTGTTGGTACTATCGGAAAGCAAACATAAAACGCCTTCTTTTCCGATTTCAGCCATTTTTGTTAAATTCGCAGGCTCGCCAACCGGTGTAAAGTCAAATTTGAAATCACCTGTATGAACAATTTGTCCTGGAGGGGTTTTAACAACTATTCCATACGAATCAGGGATACTGTGTGTAGTACGGAAAAAGGTAACAGACGTTTTGCGAAACTTAATGACGTCATCTTCTTTAATTTCAATCAGCTTTGCGTTTCGTAACAATCCATGTTCTTCAAGCTTGTTTTTAATTAAACCAAGCGCAAGCTTCCCGCCATAAATCGGAATATTGACTTCTTTTAACAAATAAGGAATTCCGCCAATATGATCTTCGTGACCATGGGTGACAAACAACCCTTTGATCTTGTCTTCGTTTTTAACTAAGTACGTGTAATCAGGGATGACGTAGTCAATTCCTAAAAGTTCATCTTCAGGGAATTTAATGCCGGCATCAATGACAATAATTTCATCCTGGAATTGGACTGCGTACGTGTTTTTGCCAATTTCCCCAAGACCTCCCAGGGCAAAAACAGCTGTCTGATCGTTTTTAACAAATTTCATAAATTATCAATTCTCCAATACTTTAAAGTGTTCGCTCTTTTGTTCATATGTTAAAAAAGCTCCTTTTACTGCTTGTACATATTCAATATTGAAGCCGCGATTGTTGAGTTTTGTTCGCACATCTTTTTCAGATTCAGCTTCAATATAAAGGGTTTTTGTGTTCTCCCTTACAGGTACTTCAGTGATATTTTCCTGGTAATAAACTTTAAATATCATGATTCATCGCTCCTAACTCCACTGTAACTTGTTCTATTATATAAAAAAATTCTCTGTTTTTCATTTGTTTTCTTTTCGTGGATGTTTTTTCCGTCTCATTATAAATGCTTGTGTTCAGATAAATTGTCAAAATACCGACCCAGGTGCTATTATACCAATTTACAATAAGGAAGGAGCCCTTCGCAAGTTTGAAGGGCTCAAAATTTACGCAATGGTTTTTTTTCTCAGCAAATCTTTCCACTGTTTTAAGAGCTTTTTACGGAGCTTCTTT
>JAKACS010000103.1 GCA_021821235.1 Bacillota bacterium | reverse complement strand
TCTTTCCGTGTCGGTAAAATCGCCTTTTTTCATTGCCCCCATTTGTTCATGGATAATCCCTACCGCCTTGTCGTAGTTCTTCAAATCAATCCCTGACATGACCATTAAAAGCCCTTTATGGCTTTCAAGCCGGCTTGCTGCATAATAGGCAAGACTTGCCTTTTCGCGGACATTGATAAATAGTTTTGAGTGGGAAAAGCCGCCGAATATTCCATTAAAAACCTGTAAGGGAAAATAGTCAAGATTACCATAGCGGATATTTGTCCGGTATCCAATGTTTAATTTTCCTTGTTTAACATCTTGCTTTTCCTTCACTTCATGAACTTCGGCTTTTTTTTCAATTCTGACAGGTACGATTTCTTTTGGCTCGCGAGGCTCAAATTGCAAAAGTCCGGAGACTATCTCTTTTACAGCCTCTTCCTTTACATCTCCAATGACAAACAGATCCAGTTCATCTTCACGGAACGCCTTTTGGTAGTATTCATACAAGCTTTCCGCTGTAATTGGGTCAACATCGTCTTTCACACCATTTACTTGAAGCGCATACGGTTCTCCATTGCACATTTCCTCAATTAAACGTACATTGGAATAGCGCATTTTATCATCATACACGGATTGAATCCGCTGCTTTAATGTCCGCTTTTCTTTTTCAACTGTTTCATTATCAAATGCATTGCCATTTGTATGTGGATGCGTTAAAATTTCCGCTAAAAATTCAAACCCTTTTTTCAACAGCGGGCTCGGATCGCTTAAAAATTTTTCATTGGCAACCTCAAGTGAAAAACTCATTACATGGTACTCACCTTTTTTCGCCAGATCCACATAAAAAGTGGCTCCATAAAGTTCATCCAAATGCGACCGCAATTTGGTGGTCGACGGATATTTGGCCGAACTCGACTGCAGCACTTGCGGAAGAAGTGCGCGTTGTGTCACATCTTCTTTCGTCAGCGGTGCTTTCATTTTCCAAACAATTGTTGTCGTTTTATACTGCCCGGTTTCTACTAAGTGGAGCTTGAATCCTTGCATTTCCGTTACTTTTTCCGTCAATGCAGCTGTCATTAAACCAGTCCTCCTTTATCTTTAAAAAGGTTTATTAGTACTATATGTATGCACGTTATCAGATTTATTTTTTCCAATTAAAATAAACTGTATTCTCACTATAAGCTGTTTGGTTTGTTTCCTACAAGTTTAAACCCTCAGCAGGATGAATTGCTGAGGGCAAAGAGGCTTAGCGGCTGCCTTTAATATAATGAACACCATCTGCTTTCGGCGCTTCTGCCCGGCCGATAAAACCGGTTAAAGCGAGAATCGTCAAAACATATGGAGCAATTAATAAGTACACACTCGGGATTGATTTTAAGAACGGCAAGCTTGAGCCGATGATGCTCAGACTTTGGGCAAAACCAAAGAAGATTGCAGCCCCCATCGCTCCCAGCGGATGCCATTTACCAAAAATCATCGCTGCCAGGGCCATGAATCCCTGTCCGCTAATGGTCGCATGGCTGAAATTGGATGAAATTGACTCAGCATACACGCCGCCACCAATTCCGCCAAGGGCTCCGGAAATGATGACGCCAAAGTAGCGCATTTTGGATACATTGATTCCCATTGTATCGGCAGCCATTGGATGTTCACCAACTGAGCGAAGCCGCAAGCCGAACGGCGTTTTGTAAATAATGTACCAAGCGATAATCGCAACAACAATGGCAACAAAAGATGTCCAATACGTATCTTGAAAAAATAATTTTCCAATAACGGGAATGTCTTTCAATCCAGGAACATCAATTTTGCTAAATCCTTTTTGAATAATGTCTGTTTCACCCTTGTCATAAATCAGTTTCACCAAAAACAAGGTTAGTCCGGATGCCAGCAAGTTAATTGCTACACCGGATACCGTATGGTCCGCGCGAAAGGTGATCGATGCAACGGCATGAAGAATCGAGAACAAGCCACCAGCAACCATTGCGGCGATTAATGAAATCCACGGTGTCCAGTTCCCAAATGTATCGACAAAAGTAAGATTAAAAACAATCGCTGTAAAGGCACCGATCCACATCAATCCTTCCAGTCCAATGTTAACAACCCCGGAGCGCTCGGAAAACACGCCGCCTAATGCAGTGAAGACAAGTGGCGCCGCCCATAATAAGGTAGATGGAATAATAATTGCCAAAATTTCCATAAAGCTCACTTACTTCACCCCCTTTTTATTCAAACGATCCATTGCCCAGCGAATGATATAACTTGAAGCAACGAAAAACACAATAAGTGCAATGATGATATCGACAAGCTCATTCGGAACACCTGCTTCCAGCGGCATATTCAGTGAACCTACTTTTAATGCTCCAAAAAGAAGAGCAGCGAAGAAAACGCCGATCGCTGTGTTGCCACCAAGTAGCGCAACGGCAATCCCATCAAAGCCGACACCGGTAAAGCCGCCTTTTACAGCGATATAGCCAAAGGTCCCAAGCCCCTCCATTGCACCGGCCAAACCAGCAAAAATGCCAGAGATCACCATGGAAAGGATAATATTTTTGTTCACGCTCATCCCAGCATAATGGGCGGCATGTTGATTAAAACCGACCGCACGCAGTTCAAAGCCACGGGTTGTTTTTTCAAGTATAAACCACATGAGAACCGTACAGATTAGCGCAATGAGAATCCCCCAGTGCAGGCGTGAATAATCTGTTATGCTCTCAAGCCAGGATGATCTGAGCGATGCTGCATCTCGAATATTTGCGGTCCGATCCTTATTGTTTGTGAGGACGGAGCGAATCAAATAGTTTGTTACATGGAGTGCAATATAGTTCATCATAATCGTCACAATGACTTCATGAACGCGGAAGCGCGCTTTTAGAAGCCCAGGAATAAATGCCCAAAACGCCCCTGCCGCCATCGCAGCCAAAATGGCAAGCGGCAATAGGATCGCCTTTGGAAGATCAAAGGTAGTGCCGACCCAGACAGAGGCAAACCAGCCAACGATAAATTGGCCCTCGACACCAATGTTAAATAAGCCGACTCGAAACGCAAAGGCAACCGCCAAGCCTGATAAGATGTATGGGGTGACCTGTCTGATGACTTCCCCGATATAATATGTACCGCCAAATGCACCATTCCATAGTGCTGTATACGCAGCTACCGGATCGTAGCCGCTTGCCACCATGATAATCGTTCCTACTAATATCCCCAGTAGTAAAGCGATAAGTGGCGTTACAATATTCTGAAAGCGTTTAGACATGTGTTCCTTCCCCCGCTTCTTTTCGATTCGATCCTGCCATTAACAGCCCCAGTTCTTGTTCTGATGTTTCTTTCGGATCCACAATGGCGACAATTTTCCCTTCAAAAATAACGGCAACCCGATCGCTGATATTGATAATCTCATCCAGCTCAAATGAAACAAGCAAAACAGCTTTTCCCTGATCACGCTGTTCAATTAGCCGCTTGTGAATAAATTCAATCGCTCCAACATCCAAGCCGCGGGTCGGCTGGGCAGCAAGCAGCAGGTCGGGATTGCGGTCGATTTCACGGCCAATAATCGCTTTTTGCTGGTTTCCTCCTGATAAAGCACGGGCAAGGGTAAATTCACTTGGTGTTCGAACATCAAATTCTTTAATTAATGTTCGGGCTTTTTCATAAATTTCATTGAAGTTTAAAATGCCAGCTTTTGAAAAAGGCTTTTGATAGTACGTTTGCAGCACCATATTTTCCCCGATTGGATAATTCAGCACCAGGCCGTGTTTATGCCTGTCTTGCGGGATATGCCCCACGCCTGTCTCGGTAATTTTTCTTGGAGTCGAATGAATTAATTCTTTGCCGTTGAGCAAAATACTGCCGCTTTCAGACTTCCTCAGTCCGGTAATTGCCTCAATCAGTTCGGTTTGCCCGTTCCCGTCAACCCCGGCAATGCCCACAATTTCGCCGGCACGCACTGATAAATCCAGACCGTTGACCGCATGTACTCCCCTTGAGTCCTTTACAACCAAATTGTTGATTTGCAGAACTTCTTGTTTCGGCTGTGCCGGAGATTTTTCTGTTTTGAAGACAACTTCACGGCCGACCATCAAATGGGCCAATTCGTTGACATTTGTCTCATTGACATTGACGGTACCGATTCCTTTTCCTTTACGAATCACCGTCACTCGGTCACAGACGTCTATGATTTCTTTTAATTTATGGGTAATTAATATAATTGATTTCCCTTCTTTTATAAGCGTTTTCATGATTTGAATCAATTCTTTGATTTCCTGAGGGGTTAACACTGCTGTTGGCTCGTCAAAAATCAAAATTTCTGCGCCGCGATAAAGCGTTTTTAAAATTTCAACACGCTGCTGCATGCCGACCGAGATTTCCGCGATTTTCGCCCGTGGATCAACTGCCAGACCGTACCGTTCCGAGATTTCCCGCACTTCTTTCTCGGCTTTTCTAATATCAATCCGCCCCGCCTTTGTCTTCTCTTTCCCGAGAATAATATTTTCCGTAACCGTAAAAACATCGACAAGCATAAAATGCTGGTGTACCATTCCAATTCCAAGTTCGTTCGCCACATTCGGATTCGTAATGTTAACAGGTTTTCCCTTTACGCGAATCTCGCCTGCTTCGGGCTGATACAAGCCAAACAGTACATTCATTAATGTTGATTTGCCCGCTCCGTTCTCGCCAAGCAATGCATGGATTTCTCCTTTTTTCAACTGAAGGGTAATATTATCGTTAGCAACAAAACCGTTAAATTCTTTCCGAATGTTAAGCATTTCAATTACATAATCCAATTGTCTCACTCCCTGCTTTAAGGTAAGGAATTATTATATACGATTAGTAGTAAGAGGTCAGACCTTATTACTGATCAAAAACAGGGACTTCTCCCTATTAAAGTCTTAAGTGAAAAATAGAATCGATTTCTACGCTTCAATTAAGATTTTATGTATTTTGGCAGAAGCAGACCTAAAAGTCTGCTTCTGCACATATTCCTCTTATTTTGCAGTAAAATCTTTTACTTCTTCCGGTTTCGCCGGAATTTTCAGTGAACCGGATTTAATTTTATCAGACCAACTGGCCACAGCCTTTTCAATATCAGCTTTGTTTGCAACAGCGTCATTAATTGCCGCAAGCCCAACCCCATCCTCGGACAGTCCGTACGTAATCGTTTTTCCGCCAGGGAATTTGCCATCTTTCGCTTTTGTCGATAAGTCTTTTACCGCAACGTCGACACGCTTCAGGGCTGAGGTAAGAACAACGTTTTGCTGTTTTCCATTTACGGTCACTAAGCCTTCATTCGATTGATCTGAATCAACTCCAATTGCCCATATGACTTTTGAAGGGTCTTTGCTCAAACGGTCACGCGCCTCTTTAAACAAGCCGTTGCCCGTTGCGCCGGCAGCATGGAAAATAACATCTTCACCCGTAGAATACATTTTAGAAGCGATTGCCTGTCCTTTTTCCGCGCTTGTAAAGCTTGCTGCATATTGAACATCTACTGTGGCGTTTGGATTGGCTGTTTTAACGCCAGCACGGAATCCGGCTTCAAAGCGGTCAATGACCTCGCTTTTCATTCCGCCGATAAAGCCGATTTTATTTGTTTTCGTGGCCATTCCGGCAGCAATCCCCGCCAGAAAAGACGACTCATTTTCTTTAAACAGGATGCTGGCGACATTCGGTTTAGCGACAACACTATCTACAATCGCAAAATTGGATTTAGGGCGCTGCGATGCAATTTTTTCGACATCTTTCTGCATCAAAAAACCAATGCCGTAAACAAGATCAAACCCTTGGCGGGACAGTGTATTTAAGTTGGTTGCATAGTCAGCATCGGACTTGGATTGGACATAGTCATATCCGTTTTTGCCTTTTTGCAAGTTGTTTTCCTTACCGTAGTCTTGAAGACCCTTCCAAGCAGATTGGTTAAAGGATTTGTCGTCAATGCCGCCAATATCCGTCACCATGCCGACAGTAAATGCCTTACCTTTGTTAGCCGTTTTCGTATTATCGTTGCTTTTTCCGCAGGCACCTAATAGAGTTCCTGCAGCAAGCACAAGTGACAAAGCTAGACCTAATTTTCGCTTTTTCAAAATAAAAGCCCCCTTAATCGTTTAGTTGATTTAGTAGAAATGCTAAGGTTAAGACAGGATTTATTTTTTGTAATCCCACTTAAAATGATTCATTAAACTCTTTTTCGCAATACTCGAAAACTAAACTTATCTGCTTTAAAATAGTTAACCGAGTAAAGGACAGGCTCATCTTTTTCGTCATAATGCATTTGCTTTAACACAAGCAGAGCGGTTTCCGGCTCACATTCAAGGATTGGTGAAATTTTTTCATGATAGCCGATTGGCTCAATATGGGCAATAGCGTATGTAATTCTCCGGTTTGCAACTTTCTCTAAAGTATGAAAAATCGATCCTTCTACATAGGAGAATCCTTCCGGAAAGATTTTTTCAGGGATTTTGTCAATGCAGTAGACAACAGGAGCCCCATTAGCCGTCCTGACTCTTTCAACCACAAACAGATTTTCATCAGGTGCGCATGAAAACTTGCGCTGGTCTTCTTCACACGGCTGCCGGAATGAAGAGCTGAGAAAAATGGTGCCAGGTTTCAGTCCAGCTTCTTTAATCATGTCGGTGACACTGCTTAGCTGTTCGATCCCTGATGTGAACAGTGGTTTCGCGTTAACAAATGTACCTACTCCATGACGGCGAACGATGACGTTTTCTTCCTCAAGAACACGTAGTGCCTCCCGAAGCGTTGCCCTGCTCACACCTAAATGTTTGGCAAGATCAAATTCTGATGATAGCTTTTCTTTTTCTTTGTAAATCCCTTTTTCAATGTCTTGTTTGAGACGGTCGATCACTTGCAAGTACAAATGCCGATTATCTGACTTAATGGACATGCAGTTTCCTCCAGCCTTTTCCTAGGACATCAGACCTCTGATGTATTATCATTCCTACTAATCGGAAATACTATATCACTTTTTGTCGGATAAATAAATAGCGATTTGATTGATTGTTTGAAAAAAAAGCATAGTAAGAAAATTGTCAAATATAAACATAACATTCATTTGAAGAATTGCAAATAATAAGCAGGAGAAGCATTTTTCTAAACTTGGCAATGGCTGTGAAACTCAGGCAATGGCTGTGATAAGCAAGCGATATTAACAAAAAAATCCGTTTCCTCTAAATTAGAAAACGGTTTCAATCGTATATCACTTTTAGTATTCCCATATCATTGCTTTCCAAACCGACATGAATGTCGGTTTGGAACCTTATGAACTGGCTTCTTCCTTCGGTTTTGCCACGAGCACTGCACGAGGTTTGCTGCCTTCGTATGATCCAACGACACCGCGCGCTTCCATTTCATCAATCAGCCTGGCTGCTCTTGTATAGCCAATTCGGAAGCGGCGCTGGAGCATTGAAACAGAAGCAGTTTGCATTTCGACAATTAAAGCAACGGCTTCCTCATAAAGATCATCCTCAACTGCTCCTTTTGCTTCAGGGACATCATCGGGAATCATTTCTTCCTGATACTGGGCCTTTTGCTGTGAAATCACGTAATTAACAACTTCTTCAACTTCGTCATCGGATAAAAACGCTCCTTGCACGCGAACCGGTTTGGATGCACCGACTGGCAGAAATAGCATATCCCCGCGCCCCAGTAGTTTTTCTGCCCCACCCGTATCGAGGATTGTCCGGGAATCTGTTTGGCTAGAAACAGCAAAAGCAATCCGCGATGGAATATTAGCCTTGATTACACCAGTTATGACATCGACAGACGGCCGCTGCGTTGCGATGATCAGATGAATACCAGCAGCCCGCGCCATTTGCGCAAGCCTGGTAATTGAATCTTCCACGTCCGATGAAGCAACCATCATCAAGTCTGCAAGTTCATCGACGATTACAACGATAAACGGTAGCAGCGGTTGGTTGTCATTTTCTTCAGCATTATGGCGACGAATGTGTTCGTTATACCCTTCTATATTTCGCGTTCCTGTATATGAAAACAGCTCATAGCGCCGTTCCATTTCATTGACTACTTTTTTCAGCGCTTGGGAAGCTTTTTTCGCATCCGTAACAACCGGAGCCAGCAAATGGGGGATGCCATTGTAAACATTGAGTTCAACCATTTTCGGGTCAATCATCATCAGCTTGACTTCATGCGGCTTTGCCCGCATTAATAAGCTCGTAATGATCCCATTAATGCAAACGCTTTTCCCGCTTCCCGTCGCCCCTGCAACAAGCAAGTGGGGCATTTTGTTCAGCTCGGCAAGAACGGCTTCGCCTGTAATGTCGCGGCCAAGGCCGATTAACAGCTTAGCATCCGGCTTGTCATTTTGGGTAGCTTCCAGCACTTCCCTCAAGGAAACCATAGCAACTTCCGAGTTAGGCACTTCAATCCCAATTGCTGATTTGCCCGGAATCGGCGCTTCCATACGGATATCTTTCGCAGCAAGCGCCAGCGCCAAATCATCACTTAAACTAACAATCTTGCTGACCTTAACACCTACATCTGGGTGTACCTCGTATTTCGTTACAGCTGGCCCGAGATGTACTTGCGTTACCCTTGCCTTTACACCAAAACTTTGAAATGTCCGCTCTACTTTCGCTGCATTGGCATGGATCATTTCATATTCTCCGCTTTGATCGGTTTTC
>JAKACS010000102.1 GCA_021821235.1 Bacillota bacterium | reverse complement strand
TTTGTTTGGCGAACAATCTGGGCTTCCGTTCTACTACCGCAAACTTCCCGGAAACATTTCAGATGTGTCAACGGTGAAGCAACTTGTAAGAGAATTTGATATCTTGGGTTACAAGAAAGTAAAGGTTCTCCTATTCAAAAATGGTAAAATAAAAAGTAAGAATCTATGAACCGGAGGCGTATGTTAATGAAATGGTCTGAAGTACGTCAACATTTTCCAGAACGGTGTGTCTTAGTGGAAGCAATAAAATCAGAAACAAGAGGAAACGAAAGAATCATTGAAGAAATGTCTGTCATCGACGACTTTGAAAACGGAAATGCAGCATGTAAAGTATACAAAAAATTACATTCAGAAAATCAAAGCTGTGAAATATATATCTTTCACACGAATAATGAAGAAATAAAGGTAATTGAGCAGTCATATATAGGGGTGAGAAGAGGAGTATGAAATTTCGAATGGCTGATCACTTACCTCTAGTCTCTGTTGAGATTAAATATAATGGGAATTATCCTACGAATGGCTTATGAAATACAATTTACTTGAGCCTGAGGATGGAATGATATTAAATAATAATCCTAGGAGTCATGTGTTGGATAAGGGAGGAAGGATATTTTTTGCAAAATATAACGGTGAAATTGTTGGCACTTCGTCAATCCTTAAGTTAAATGAAAGTACCTTTGAGTTGGCTAAGCTTGGGGTCACTGAACGTTGTCAGCTGAGGGGATAGCCAGAAAGCTTGTGAAAAAATGCATAATGGCTTTAATGGTATAATGCATAAACCTGTAGCTAAAGACGAGTGCTGGGTAATGCTAATTGAAAAAAAGAGACAAAGCATACAGGTAAGGTAGTTTCAGCTATTACGAAGTCTATAGAAGAACAATTAAAGTAAGTGGAAGCCAGCCACATCAGCTATTTAGTAAAATAAACTAGAACTTTTATTTAAGGATGAAACTAATAGGAAAATTTACATTTTTCATATATACTTATAGAATAAATAGTGATATTGGAGATCGTTTTGAAGTCCAACCAATTGCAAGAAGTACAGGTTGAATGGTATTTACAGAAAACAGAAAATAGTAAAAAAATATAGTTTAGGGGGCTGCTATGCTTACAATTGGTTTTATTGGAAATGGGAAAAGCACAAACAGATATCATTTGCCATTCGTACTGCAAAGAGAGAATATAAAGGTAAAAACAATTTATCAAAGAAATCCCAAGCATGAAAGTTGGGATCGAATTGCAGGGGTAAAGTATACTTCTGATTTAGATGAACTGGTAAATGACAAGGACATTCAACTCATTGTGATTTGCACTAGACATGACAGTCATTATGAATACGCAAAATTAGTATTAAACAAAAATAAAAACTGTTTGGTTGAAAAGCCTTTTATGGAAACCTCTGAACAGGCAAAAGAAATATTTGCAATCGCAAGAGAGAAAGGATTAATTGTTCAGGCATATCAAAACAGACGGTTTGATAGTGACTTTTTAACAGTTCAAAAGGTCATTGAAGAAGGGAAAATAGGGGACTTGCTGGAAGTAGAAATGCATTTTGACTATTATCGTCCTGAAGTACCAGAGTCTGTTCATTCTTATAATCCTGCCCAGTCCTTTTTATATGGACATGGCTGTCATACACTGGATCAGGTCATCAGCTATTTTGGCAAGCCGGATCATATCCATTATGATGTAAGGCAATTATTAGGACAAGGAAGAATGAATGATTACTTTGATTTGGATTTATATTATGGCAAGTTAAAAGTATCTGTCAAATCCAGTTATTTTAGACTTAAAGAAAGACCCAGCTTCGTCGTTTATGGCAAAACGGGATGCTTTGTGAAAGAAACGAAAGATCGTCAGGAAGAATATTTAAAGTTATTTTACATGCCAGATAACAAGGATTTTGGTATGGATACAATAAATCATTATGGTGTACTGACATATATTGATGAAGAAGGTACAATCCACGAAGAAAAAGTGAAATCCGTAAAAGGTGATTATGGAAGAGTATATGATGATTTATATGAGACCATCATAAATGGTAAAGATAAAACCATTACAGACGAACAGACATTGCTGCAAATGCAAATATTAGAAACGGGTGTTAAAAACTTAAAGTAACGGTGAACAAGAATGGGGAACCTTGACAAATGAAGGTTCCCCTAATTATTATTTAAAAATCAACAGTTAAACGGTCTATTCTTAGTCGATATTGTCGGATAGGTAAACGGTCGATTGTAATTTTGAAGATATTGCTTGAGCTCGTCTCAAGTATTTTTTGCTTAAAGGGATAAAACGCGTATAATAAGTAGTAGGAAAAGAAAGAAATGGAGTCGTTCAAATGGTTCAATCAATCAATACAAAAGTCGATTTAGTTATTGAGGCAACCTCACATATGGGAATTTCAGATTATGGTAAGCTCATGATCGGGGACAAAGGATTTGAGTTCTTCAATAATCGTGATGCTCGTAAGTTTATTCAAATTCCTTGGAAAGAAGTTGATTACGTGATTGCTTCCGTCATGTTCAAAGGGAAATGGATCCCACGTTATACGATCCAAACGAAGCGAAATGGGACGTATTCATTTTCTTCCAAAGAGCCGAAAAAAGTACTACGAGCAATTCGTGAATACGTTGACCCGAACCACATGGTTCAATCATTAAGTTTCTTTGATGTTATCAAACGCGGCTTGAAGAGTAAATTTAACAAGTAATCGCTTTCCATAATAGACAGGTTGGAACTGTGTATTTTTATTGGGACAAATATAACTTAAGTCATGAGGAAATTCAAAAGAATACTATTTTTATAAGTGAAGATTCATAACTTCTCTCTTGAAAGGGAATATCGGGTGTGCTATAATCTCTTATGAAAGCTCATTAAAGTGATGCAGCAAACATTGAAAAAGAATCTATTTGATGCAAAAGCTGTTTTTTTACAGTCCATTTACAGCGTTTGCAAAATAAACTTAAATAGCTATTGCCATTATTTTTTACGTGTTACTGATTCGATCAGGCATGAGTGAAAAGTATTGATTGAAATGAAGAATATGGGGCATTCTATACCTGTATCTTCATTTAATCGACTTTTTGCTCATGTCTTTTTTATTGTTTTGTTGAAACTGTAACCGCTTTAGATGAGCTGAAAAAAGCTGTAACAATAATAATAGGAGGTAAAAAGATGGTAGGAATTATCATTGCTAGTCACGGTGAATTTGCCAGTGGTATCTTGCAATCCGGATCGATGATCTTTGGAGAACAAGAAAATGTAAAAGCTGTTACACTGATGCCGAGCGAAGGACCTGATGATGTAAAGGCAAAAATGAAAGAAGCAATCGCCTCTTTCGACAACCAAGACGAAGTATTATTCTTAGTCGATCTTTGGGGTGGAACTCCTTTCAATCAAGCCAACAGCTTGCTTGAAGAACACAAAGGCAAATGGGCAATCGTTGCTGGTTTGAACTTACCAATGGTGATTGAAGCTTATGCATCGCGCTTCTCCATGAACACAGCCCATGAAATTGCCGCCCATATTTTAGGCACGGCAAAAGAAGGGGTTAAAGTAAAACCAGAAGAATTAGAACCAGTAGCACCATCTGCTGCAACTGCTGCAAAACCATCGAATGCAGGCGCCCCTGGCAAGTTTGAATACGTGTTAGCACGTATCGACTCTAGGTTACTTCACGGACAAGTAGCGACAGCGTGGACAAAAACTACACAGCCGACACGTATCATCGTTGTATCTGACACAGTAGCTAAGGATGAACTTCGCAAGAAACTGATCCAACAGGCTGCTCCTCCAGGTGTAAGGGCACACGTTGTTCCTATCAATAAAATGATCGAACTTGCAAAAGATGATCAACACTTCGGCGGTCAGCGGGCGTTACTTCTTTTCGAAAACCCACAAGATGCGCTTAGAGCGGTTGAAGGTGGCGTTCCATTGAAGACGATCAACGTTGGTTCTATGGCACACTCACCTGGTAAGGTTCAACCGAATAAGGTGTTGGCCTTTAACCAAGCTGATATTGATACTTTTACGAAATTAAAAGAACTTGGTTTGAACTTCGATGTACGTAAAGTACCGAACGATTCAAAAGGCAGCATGGACGAAATTATCAAGAAGGCTCAAGAAGAGTTAAACAGACAAAAATAATCCTAATTAGCAAAGAAAACGGAGGGATTAATAATTATGGATTTGAATGTGATTCAAATAATATTAGTCATTATCGTAGCGTTTTTAGCTGGTATGGAGGGAATTTTGGATGAATTCCAATTCCACCAACCCATCGTTGCTTGTACGTTAATCGGCTTAGTTACAGGAAACTTAGTACCAGCTCTTATCTTAGGTGGTACCCTTCAACTGATTGCTTTAGGCTGGGCAAACATCGGAGCTGCTGTAGCACCGGATGCTGCGTTAGCATCAGTTGCATCTGCAATTATTTTGGTTTTAAGTGGACAAGGAGAAGCGGGTGTGGGTTCGGCAATCGCGATTGCGATTCCGCTTGCAGTTGCTGGCCTTTTATTGACAATCATCGTCCGTACGATTGCTACCGGATTGGTACATTTAATGGATGCTGCAGCTAAAGAAGGAAACATCAGAAAGGTTGAATTATGGCACATCGTCGCGATCTGCTTGCAAGGGTTACGTATTGCAATCCCGGCTGCATTAATTTTAGCTGTTGGTGCCGGCCCAGTTAGGGACTTACTTGTATCAATGCCGACTTGGTTGACAGCCGGTTTAGCAATCGGTGGGGGAATGGTCGTAGCCGTTGGTTATGCAATGGTCATTAACATGATGGCTACAAAAGAAGTATGGCCGTTCTTCGTAATTGGTTTCGTATTAGCGACTGTTTCACAAATCACACTTATCGGTCTTGGGGGTATCGGTGTAGCTCTTGCACTTATCTATTTAGCGCTCTCTAAACAAGGCGGTTCAGGTAATGGCGGAAACACAAACAATGGTGATCCACTAGGCGATATTATCGATAGTTACTAAGAAGGAGGACATAGAAATGGCACAAGAATTGAAATTATCAAAAAGAGATCGTATTTCTGTTTGGTGGCGTTCAACTTTCCTTCAAGGTTCCTGGAACTATGAACGTATGCAAAATGGTGGCTGGGCATATTCAATGATTCCCGCAATCAAAAAATTATATAAAACAAAAGAAGAGCGTGCTGATGCACTAAAACGTCACTTAGAGTTCTTTAATACTCATCCATATGTAGCTTCACCTGTTATTGGTGTAACTTTAGCACTTGAAGAAGAACGGGCAAATGGTGCGCCGGTTGACGACACAGCCATTCAAGGGGTTAAAGTTGGTATGATGGGACCTTTAGCAGGTATCGGGGATCCAGTTTTCTGGTTCACGATTAGACCAATCCTTGGTGCGTTAGCAGCTTCGCTTGCTTTGACCGGTAACATTCTTGGTCCGATTCTTTTCTTCGTTTTATGGAATCTCATTCGTATGGGATTCACGTGGTATACGCAAGAATTTGGTTACAAAGCTGGTTCTAAAATTTCGGATGACTTATCTGGCGGTTTGCTTCGAGATATTACTAAAGGGGCATCCATTCTCGGCATGTTTATCCTTGGTTCATTAGTTAATCGCTGGGTATCTGTAAAATTTACGCCAGTTGTATCTTCTGTTAAACTTTCCAAAGGTGCATATATCGACTGGAGTAATTTGCCTGCAGGAGCGCAAGGGATAAAATCTGCTTTGCAACAGCAAGCTGCTGGTCTTTCATTAGAACCGACGAAAGTAACGACTTTACAAAGCAACTTAGATAGCTTAATCCCTGGTTTAGCTGGATTGGCGATAACACTTCTTTGCATGTGGTTGCTTAAGAAGAAAGTTTCTCCGATCGTTATGATTCTTGGGTTGTTCGCGGTTGGTATTGTTTTCCACTTAATAAACTTAATGTGACAAAGTAAAACTTCAATCAGAGGGGGGATTCTTTCATCCCCCACTGATTGTTAGTCCCGTTCTACTATCCCTTTATCAAGGCTAACGCCTTGATAAAGAGACAGTACGAACCCAATTGGTTCAACATGACTCTAAATAAGAGAAACAAAAAAGAAGTTGACAGGTAAGAGCCCTTCATAAATTATTATGAAGGGTTTCTTTTTTATCGTTTCATTTCTAGAATTGTGGATCACTGTTCGAATCCGGGAATCGCGAGCCGTTCTCCTGGAAAATGGTAAAAACAGTCACGAAAGGGAAAGCCGGCCGCCCCCAATCACCTAACAAGTGGGAAAAACGGTTTTATTGGAATAAACGTTTAACCCACTTGACCATTGGTACCTGGAGAAAAAGAAGTATTTGTATTAGGTTTGGCAGTCTTATAAACCATTACTTTAAATTTGTTAAACAGCTTAGTAACAAAAGAGGACAGAAAATGCTGTCCTCCTTCTTTTACAAGGATTTCTTCTTTTTTAAGGTTACAATAACAACACCTGTGATAATGAAGAAGCCGCCAATAAAAAAGTTTAAATTTAGCTTTTCGTTTAATAATAACCATCCTAAAAAAGAACCGACAAGTGGCTGGAAAAAGAAAAACAATGAGCCTATTCCCGCATCCATTAACTCCAGACCTTTATTCCACAGAAAAAATGCTCCAGCCGTTGAAACAATGCCAAGATATAGAATGCCAACAATGATAAAAATGTTTTGAAAATCTACATCATTCGATTGAAGTTCCCATATCATTGTGGGCGTAGTAAAAACAAGTGCGAACAAAACAGCGTAAGTTGTTATCGTTAACGATGAAAAACGTTTCGAAGCAACTTTAACATAGACTGATAATAACGCCCAAGTAATCGCCGCACCTACCAATAGAATACTGCCTACTAAATAGGTTCCTAACTTTGAATTCCAACCGATAACAATAACAACTCCACATGTAGCTAATAAAACGGAGATCAGCTTTCTCGCGGTCAGTTTTTCCCTTAATACAAACCTTGCAAAGACCACAATAAAAGCTGGTGTAGCTGATGTAATCAAAGCTCCCGTGTGTGCATCCGATAATTTTGTACCAATAAATTGGAGTGCAATTGATAAGAAGTAACCGATAAAGCCAATCCAAGCTATTAGGAACCAATCGCTTTTTTTCATACCTGTACGATTACCCTTTTTTAATTCACTACTCTTTAATACAACAAACAAAAAAACAAACGCAATAACATACCGCAACCAAACTAACGTTAAGGGCGGAATATAATCTAATACATACTTACTGACAACATACATACCACCCCACATACTTGCGGCTAAGGATAAACAAATTGCTCCCACTAAATTTTGCTTCATCATGAATACCTCCGTCTGTTTAAAAGGGAATTTTATTCAAACGTTCCCTGTGACGAGGTATGAATGGTCAATTAACTGTTCATCCCTCGGCTTAGGAATGAATAGCTGGTTGGTCATTTTCAAAACTATCTAAATATAATCTCATTACAATGTCCTCCATGTTTTTATTTTCTTAATTTTAACATATTTCCATTTGGTTTAAACTATTCTTGTTTCAAATAAAGAGACGATCGATCGCGGATTTTGTCGAATCATCGGTTATTGACAGGTTTGAAAGAATATGAAACTATTATATTAACACCAACATATTACCTCTATTTTTAAACACCTTGCATACGTAAAATCCTTGAAAAATGCAACAACCATGGATTATGCCAACGTTTTTGATAACCTTCAAGTTATTCCGCCTTTACACCTTTTTTTCATTAGTTTTGAAAAATTTTATATATAAACTTAACCTGAAAGGGGTGCTGTACCAAAAACGATTCACTATCATTTTAAGTTGTCGTTGCTCCTATTTTTCTGGTGGACAAATTTAAATTTGAAGGAGGATTATCATGGGTCACGATATTTCAGGATTTAATAAAGCGGGAGAAGAAATTGCTTATGCACGTTTTAGCATGGGGAATTATAATGCGATCATCCTGTACGATTTACTTGATGCAACTAAATTCTATGCAGGAGTCAGTGGATCAGGCGGCAGTTCAACCTTTTCAAAACAACAAATTGAAAAAGCTATAAATGCCTACAATCAACTATTTAACATTCAACATTCCCCGTCAGAAAGTAATTCCTTGCCTTGGGATCAAAAACAAATCCATCATTTTATACTCAACTGTTTAAATACAGCAAAAAAAGAAGGAAGTGTACAAGTCTATTTTGGCTAATCATTATTTAAGAACAGTTGCTGAATCCTTCTAATTCGTTGCACTACGTCCAGAACTTGTAGGCAATACCAAACTTCAAAAAGCACTATTTGCTCACATGGCATATACAGATTGAATAATGGTATAATTGCTTAACTATATTTTATAACTTAAAAATATTTTACAATTGATCTTTAGTGAAAAATATTGACAGCGCTTACTTTTAGGTATAAATTATTATTAACAAGTTAAGAGATGTGTCTGGAGATATGGAGACCCACACTACAAAAGATGCTTTGGTTACAAAGCATGCTCTTTGAGTGTGGGTTTTTTCGTATAAATCAATCTTGAAAACTTGAAGTTACGATCGGGGAGGATTTTGGATGTCTGAATTTTTAGCAGAAGTAATAGGTACAATGATTTTGATCATTTTTGGAGGTGGAGTAGTAGCTGGTGTAGTATTGAAAAAGACCAAAGCCGAAGGAGGTGGTTGGGTTGTCATCACACTTGCTTGGGGTCTAGCTATAATGCTACATAGAAACTAGA
>JAKACS010000101.1 GCA_021821235.1 Bacillota bacterium | reverse complement strand
TACTCCGCATTGCCATTTTAATTGATTGTAAGCTTGCCAATTTGTTCACCTTCATTCTCATACAGCTGACCATCTTGGATACGTACCATTCGATTTGCTTGTTTGGCAATCGCCAAATCATGAGTTATTAGGATAATGGTGTGACCCTGTTCATTTAATCCTTTCATAACTTCAAGAATTTCGCGGCTCGTTTTGCTGTCCAAAGCACCGGTTGGCTCGTCGGCAAGCAGAATCGACGGCTTGCTGACAAGTGAGCGGGCAATCGCTACCCGCTGTTGCTGCCCTCCGGATAGTTGTGTTGGCAAATGAGTGGACCGATCATTTAATCCGACCTTTTCTAACGCTTCCATTGCCAATTTTCGCCTTTCCCTTCCAGTCATACCGCTGTATATGAGAGGAAGTTCGACATTCTCAAAAGCGGTAAGTTTCGTTAGCAAGTTGAAATTTTGAAAAATAAAACCAATTTTTTGGTTACGGATCGTTGCCAGCTCATTATCATTCATTTTACCAACTATTTTTCCATCCAAAAAATATTCACCTGAATCGGGACGGTCAAGGCAGCCAATCATATTCATCAAGGTTGATTTCCCCGAGCCGGATGGACCGATGATAGCAAGAAACTCCCCTTGACCGATCGTCAAGGAAACGTCGTTTAATGCATGAACGGTTTCTCCGCCAAGACGATAAGACTTCATTAAATGATCAATTTGAATCATCGGCATGCCCATTACTTTCCACCTGCCCTACTACCGTTATTTTTCTTAAATCCTCCGCCACTAATACGGTCTATTCGATTCATTCCCCCGCCAAAGCCTCCCTGGGCAAAGCCCTGCTGTTGGGAACTCACCGTCGTATTCGTTGCAAGTTGTGGAAGGCGGACGGTTTCTCCTTCAGTTAATCCTTCAGTGATTTCAACATAATCTTCATTGGCAAGCCCCGTTTTAACAATTTTTTGCTGCTGCATTGAGCTATTTTGCCCCAAATTGCTACTAGAAGCGAGCAGGACAAATTTTTGATTGTTTGCTGTGCGAACGGCCTCAAGCGGAACATAAAGAGCATTGTCTTTGCTTGCAGTCAGTATGCTTACTTCTGTGCTCATTCCCACCTTTAAATTTTGCGATTGATCCAAGGCAATTGTAACATCAAAACTGGACACACCGTTTGTCGTCGTGCCTTCATTGGCAACAGCGGTCACTTTTCCAGTATACGACTTATCCGGATAGGCATTCACTTTAAGCGTTGCGGTTTGGTTTAATTGAACTTTTGGAATATCAAGTTCATCAATTTGCACAATGGCCTGCAAATTGTTGTAGTTCGTTAAATGGGCGACTACTTGTCCAGCTGTCACACGTTCGCCGGCTGCAACAGCAACGGTTGTAATCACACCATCGGCAGGGGCGGTGATCGGGTCACTTCCATCAGTAAAGGTAATCAGCTCGTCACCCTTCTTAACAGTTTCACCTGTTGAGACAAGCACTTCCCCGATGGAATTATTGTTGATGGGCGATTTAATGTCTTCACTTGTGATCGGTTGAATTGTCCCCGATCCGCTCACTTTCACCTCCAATTTTCCTTTTTGCACTGTCGCTGTGCGGATTTGAGCAGGGGCTTGCTTTGCACTTGATTTTGAAGCATACCATTGATAGCCAAAAAACCCGATTACGATGACTGCAATGATGGTAATGATCACTTTTTTCATTCTTCGTTACTCCTTTTTCAATCTATGGAAAAACCACAGATTCTCAATTTTTCACAAGATAAATAGATTATGAGCGGGAATTCTTAATTTTTCCTTAAGTAAAAAGCACACCAAAAAGTTGATGTGCTTTTTACTAAATCACTTACCATGCGTTGAATGAAAAGGCCACCAGTTGGCTTTGCCAAATGTCCGAACCATGACCGGTACAAATAACGGCAGGATAACAAAGGCATACAAAGTTAACCCGATTAGTAAGATGGTGGCGATTTCCAGGAGAGATAATACTCCTGACGGCATCATAGCAGCAAACGTACCTCCAAGTATAACCGCTGCGGAAATAATAACTGTCCCCATTTTTTTCATCGAATGAAGCATCGCCTGTTGCACCGGCTGGTCACGGTATTCATTAAAACGATCCATTAGGAAAATACTGTAATCGATCCCTAAGGCAATTAAAATAACAAACGCAAAAAACGGAACTGCCCAACTAATTCCTGTATACCCAAGCCAATCAACAAAAATTGTTTCCGAAATAGCCATCGCCGTATAGTACGTTAACACGAGAGAGCCAATCAAATAAAGCGGCATAATTAGGGAACGCAGCAAAATCAGCAAAATCACTCCAATGCCTACAAGCATAAAGACTACGGTTCTGGAATAGTCATTTTCCGAAATGGTGTTTAAATCGTGATAAATGCTGGAAACCCCACCAATTGCAACTTCGGCATTTTCCAATTTTGTATCTTTCACCGCTCGTTTAACTGCCTGTTTTAATTCAGGAATCCGGTTAATCGCCCCACTGGAGTATGGATTTTGACTAAAAATAACATCAATCGTCATAACTTTATAATCCTTTGACATATACGTATCGAGAACCTTCGCAAAATCCGCACTGGCCAGTACTTGCTTTGGAATATAAAAACCAGTTTGCTTTTGCTGAGTGACACCTGCTAAATATGTTTGCGCTGAATTCAAACCATTCGATACCTCATTCAATCCATCAACACTTTTGCTCAATCCAGTCGTCAGCTCATCTATTTGGTTGCCAAGATCTTTAAATCCGGTTAAAAGCTGCTGCTGTCCATTGTTTAAACCATCCAATCCTGCTGTAAACTTTGGCAGGTTGTTGATTAATTGCCCTTGACCGGCCGCCATCGCATCAAGTCCTGCCTGCTGCTGCTCAATCCCATTGATAAGGTCTTGCATTCCTTTGACAATGTATTCCTGGCCGGATACAATTTTGGCAAAGCTTGCATTGGCTGTTCCAATACCATTTTGAATCCCTGCCAGCATTTCATTTAATTTTTGCAAGTTTCCTGCCAAATCTGCGGTGGCTCCCTGTGCCCCTTGAACCGTCAGTTTAATAGCTTGGTAGTTTTGGTCCGTTTGAATCGCAGGGTTTGTTTTCTCCAGATTTGAAAAATATTGATTTGTATTTATTAAGTTATCACGCACCGTGTTAAGGCCGCCGCTTATTTTTTGATAATTTTCAATCAATCCTCCAACACCTGCTGCAGCATCTTTGTATCCCTTTAATAATGCTTGACTCCCGACTAGGAGCGTTTCTGAAGATGATTTCATCTGTTCCAAACCACTTTTAATTTGTTCAGATCCGGCAGAGCCCTTTTTTAACCCATCCTCAATTTGAGTTAAACCGATTTCGAGAGGCTGTATGCCCGTTTTTAGTTGATTGGTGCCAGCAATTAATCGCGAGACTCCGTTTATTGCCTCCACCATTTTTGGCTGAGATTGGGAGAGCTGCTTGCCAGCAGTTCCTAACCCGTTGCTAATTTGCGAGATTCCATTATTTCCTTTGCCAAGCCCTTCTCCAAGACTTTTGACTTGATTGGAGATATACAGCTCATCAAGCGGTGTTCCTGTTGGTCTTGTGGCAGAACGAACCGTTTTAACATCACTGATTTTTTCTAATTCACTGCTTATTTTTTCAACAGTTGAAAAATAATCAGCAGAGTTCATTTGTTCATCATTTTTTAAGACAATCGTTGTCGGCATTGATTCCCCAGGACCAAAGGCTTTTGCAATAATGTTAAACCCTTTAATCGAAGCAAAACTGTTACCAATTTCCTCCAAAGAATTATAGGATAAACTACCTTTGTAAATAAATAAAAATGGAACCGAAATGACTGCAACAAGGATAAAAGCAAGCAAGGGTCTCGCGAACGCAAACTTACCAGCCGCACCCCATAGCCTGCTTTCCGGATGCTCCAGCTTTCTTCTGACCGGCCAGAACAGCTTTCGTCCTAGCACTGCCATAAAAAAAGGAACAACCGTGACTAGGGCCACTAATAAAATCGCTACCCCGATCGCCACAGCGGATGCCGACTGATAGAGTTTAAACGTAGAAAAACCAATTGAAGCAAAACCGATCATCACGGCAATACCGCTGAAAAGCACAGTTTTTCCAGCCGTGCGGTACGTTTCCAAAATGGCGTCCGCAACTGATTCTTTTTCGGCCAACTCTTCTTTAAAGCGACTAAGCAGTAAAATGCAATAATCAGTGCCAATGCCAAAAAGAATAGCTACAAGAAAAATTTGCGTAAAATTGGATAGCGGGAAATTCAATTGATCTACTAAAATTGCTACAATCGACTGTGCAGTGAGATAACTAATCCCCACCGTTACTAACGGGATAAATGGTGCAACGAAGGAACGGAACACAAGCAGCAAAACGGCTATGATAAAGACAACCGTGATGCCCTCTGTTTTTTTCAATCCATTTTGAGAGTTTGTGATTAGATCTTCATCGATCATCCAACTGCCAGTATAATAATGTTTTAGTTTAATCGAATGGAGTGCATTCGATAACTCCTTTGCCACTTGCTTTCCTTCCCTGCCATTTGCAGTTACTTTCAGGGATACAAGAATGGTTTTGCCATCTTTTGAAACAAGCTGGTCTTTCAGCTGTTTATCAATGAAATGGCTGGTAATCGACGTGATTCCAAGCGTCTTCTTCCGTTTCTTAAGTATATTTACCGCTTTTTTAGCCTCAGCAACGTCGGCATCTGTAAGTTTTTTATCACTATGAAAAACAAGCGCTGTCTGAACATCTTTCCCGCTCTTTTCCTTGGCCTGAACATCCTTGAGGATTTTTTGCGCCAAGGTCGAAGAATATCCTTCCGGTACAGTGATTTGTCCTTTTTGGCGAACAAGGCTTTCCATATTTGGTGCCGACATCAGCAACATCGTTAGAACAGCCGCCCAGGCAATAATGACAACCCATTTTCCTTTTAAAATTGCCCTCATTTACAAATCCTCCAGTTGCTTCCTTTTCATTTCGGTTAGAATTACTGCTAATTTTTCGTATGTCTGAATAAAATGGCGAATTTCATCTGTATCAAATTGGTTAACAATCGATTCAACAAGGCTGTGAATCTTTTCTTCCGTTTTTTCAAATAATTGTTTACCCTCAGTTGTAACCGTTAAATAAACCACCCGGCGATCATTTTCATCGCGCGTTCTTTCAATTAATTGTCGTTCGACCATCCGGTTGATCATCGCCGTAATTGCGCTTTTATTCACATCAAAAACATCTGCTAATTCAGATGAGGTACATACGCTTTTCTGATAGACGTACCGCAATATGTAATGCTGATCATTTGTCAAAACATCACCGATCTGCCCTTTAATCAATGCCTCCGCTTTTTTTGTTACTTGAAACGATACTGCAACGTATCGATTGATTAAATCTTGAATCATATTGTCCATTTCCACAGGTAAACCATCGCCTCACTTCAAGTGAAATTAAATAGTTAAATCATTTAACTATTCATCTGTTTAACTATATTTTTTTAAAAACAAATTGTCAATTGATTCAAGTGACAATTTTTGAATGAAATTCTAATGAAAGTATTTTTGTAAAAAGGTTTATATTCGGATAGTTTTAATTTTTTAAAAATTAGTTATATTTTGAGGAACTCTTGTCCATATTGATGGTATCGGCTACTTAAATCACGGCAGGATATACCAAAACGATTATGATGGAAAAAGAACTTACAAATAAAAATTTATCAAAAAAGGAGGATTTTTATTTCCAAATGAGAAACTTTACGTTAATGAATTTCTTGTTGATTCTTAGTATATTGACTATTTTCCCTCAAGCTCAGCAGACTGCCTATGCCAATGCAAATTTGTCTAAGGTCACAGTCATTGCAGCCAATCTTCATGTACGAGAGGATGCAAGTATTTCAAGTAAGATCCTAGGCCTCGTTCATCAAGGAGATACATTTGAAATCAAGCAAGAAAAAAATGGCTGGGATCAAATTATTTTCTCAGATAACCAGACGGGTTGGGTGAACAATCGTTATGTCATTACGGCTAAAAATATTGAAGCAACAGTTGAAGCCAATGCGCTAAACGTCCGTGAAAAACCGACAGTGTTAAGTAAGACAATCAGCCAATTAAACCTGGGTGAAAAAATTACTGTCGTGTATGAATATGGAAAATGGGCAAAAGCGGAATCCGCCTCTGGCATCCAAGGGTGGGTAAGCACATTTTACATTAAAAAAAGCGGAGAAAAACAAGCTGTTTCTGACAACTCAGTAGCCAAGGTTGCGGCAGAGCAACTAGCAGCAGCCGACAATCCAGCAACGGCCAATAACGAAAAGCAACTTAACGGAAAAATCATCGTATTGGATCCAGGACACGGTGGAATTGATGGTGGAACAAAAAGCATTGCGGGGACATCCGAAAAGACTTTAACTTTGGCAACCGCTCAAGCGGTTAAACAAAAACTGCTAAACGCCGGCGCTACGGTTATTCTTACTCGGACAACAGATGATTTTGTGTCCTTGCAGCAACGTCCAGTCGTTTCAAAAAGGAGCAATGCAGATGCGTTTATCAGTTTTCATTACAACTGGGTCAATGATCCAATGGTAAATGGAGTGCTTGGTTTTTACTATCAACAAACAAAAGATAACCTTTTGGCTTCATCTATTTTAAACGCAGTTGCAAAAGCAACAGGGTTAAACAATGATGGCACAAGATTCGGCAACTTGGAAGTATTACGCAATAATTCGCAGCCCAGTACCTTGATCGAACTCGGCTTTCTCTCAAATCAGCAGGAAGATACAATTGTTGAAAGCAGTGGATATCGTGAAAACGTTGCCCAAGGTGTTTACCAAGGATTACTTGATTACTTCCAGTCAAATAAGAACAAATAGGAATAAAACACTCGTCCAAGGTTATTCAGATGTGAAATTTTGAATTTTGCTGGAGACCATAGAAATCCCTTTCTTCCGTATTGTAACGGAAGAAAGGATTGAATATGCTAGTTATGCCAAACTCTTTTATTGTCTATCCGCTTTGTCCACCCGAGTGCATCAAGTTTTTCCAAAAAAGGAATCATATATTTTCTCGAAAGGCCAAGTATTTCTTTTGCAAATCCTACCTCAAACTCGGTACCTGTATGATTGCGCAGCTTTTCAACGGCATGACGGAAATGATCACCAAAGTAGGCAAACTGATCATCCAACGGAACGATCTCACCTTGGCTTTCGAAATACCGTTTTAAATCACCAGCGAGCGTTTCTGGTATCCCAGCCTTTGCAATATAGTCGGGAAAAGGTCGAACCTGCAAACCGTCTTTTTTCAAATCTGCCAGCAGATTTTCTGCCCGTTTTTGCCAGTTTTTCGGAATACAAGGCGCAAAGCTTGCTAATGATACAAACTGGCTAATGCGAGTAAAATCACCGTTTATTATGCCATTTTCGATAACGTAGTCAAGCAATGGTCGTGGGAAACTTTTTTGCAGTATTTGCAGCAACTCAGCTTTATTGATTCCTAATTTCAATGGATTTGCAAGATGAAAATCATGAATCCGATCTACTAGATCCTCTTCAATAGAGTAAACCAATGTTTTTAAAGTATATTCTTTACCATTGTAGCAAAGAAAAGCATCGTCCTCCAATGCAGCACGCATTGTTGCTTCATCAAGGGAGGTTTGCTTCATTAATTCACCAAGGGTAAGTGACTTCTCCTCATAAAGCGTAGCCATTATTCGTTCTTTTGGAGAACCTTCTTTCTTTTCTTCTAATTCCTTAATTGTTTGATTCCCAAAACGATATTTTGAACCATTTGGGTCAATAACCCATCCGCCACCGATTGTTTCTTGCGGACTTGGCCTGCGGATAATAAATCGATCGCCGCGTTTTGTTAAAATCTCTTCATCAAGGCGCAGTTGGCAAAGAATTTCGCCACTTTCTTCCGTTAATTCATTCCGGTCAAAGAAAACGATCCGACCCATTGCTTCTGTTGTACCAATATGCAGTTTAATGGGCATCCGCTGCTTTACCATATAATCAAGATCTTCCACTACGCGAATGGCAACATCAATCGTCCGGGTAACAACAAAATTTTTCGATGAAACGAGGACATTCCCTCTTTCCAAATCTTCCTTTGAAACTCCTGTCAGATTGATGGCTGCCCGCTGTCCGGCAAACGCTTTTTGAATAGAAAGATGGTGCACCTGAATTTGCCGCGCCTTTACTTCCATTCCTTTTGGCATTACGAATAGCGTTTGACCCGCTGTAACGGTTCCTTCATATACTGTTCCACGAACAACCGTCCCCTGCCCCTTAACAGTAAACACTTGATCAATCGGCAAACGGAAATCTCCATTTGCGTCCCGCATCTCCTGATCTTTTAAAGTTTGGATAATCATTCCTTTCAATCCATCAATGCCCCTGCTAGAAAGGCTGTCAACGAGAACAACCGGTGATTTTTCAAAAACGGTCCCTTTCAGCTCATCCAAAATATCTTCTTGTACGAGTTCGATTAATTCTTCTTCCACTCGATCGATTTTTGTGATTGCGATGATTCCATTTTTAATTCCTAAAAATCCGAGAATCTCAAGATGCTCTCTTGTTTGCGGCATGACCCCTTCATCAGCAGCAACAACAAGCACAACGAGATCGATTCCTGCGACACCGGCTATCATCTGCCGGATAAAACGTTCATGTCCGGGAACATCGATCACCGATATTTGGATTTCCTCATCTCCA
>JAKACS010000100.1 GCA_021821235.1 Bacillota bacterium | reverse complement strand
CCTTAGCGGCACGGAACCGACGTTCACCAACTACAATTTCGTATCCTTTAATGCTTTTTCTAACAACGAGCGGCTGAAGGATGCCGTGCTCGAGAATTGATTCTTTTAGCTCTTCAATGGTTTCTTGCTGGAAATTTTTCCGTGGCTGATAAGGATTGGGACGCAATTCTCTTAATTTTATTTCCTGGATCGTTTCTTCCTTTTCAACCTTCATGTTTGGAAAAAAGGCATCAAGTCCTTTTCCTAATCCTTTAGCCATTTGCAACCACTTCCTTCGCCAAATCTAAATATACTTCTGCACCGCGTGATTTGGGATCGTATGTAATAATGGGCTCGCCATGGCTCGGTGCTTCACTTAACCGGACATTTCGCGGAATAATGGTTTTGTAGACTTTATCTTGAAAATATTTTTTCACTTCTTCAATGACTTGCAAACCTAAGTTTGTCCGTGCATCCAGCATTGTTAGCAGCACGCCCTCGATTTTCAAATCCTGGTTCAAGTGTTTTTGGACAAGCCGGACTGTGTTTAGCAGCTGACTTAGCCCTTCCAACGCATAATATTCACATTGAACGGGAATTAAAACAGCATCTGAAGCTGTAAGAGCATTAATGGTTAACAGTCCTAAGGAAGGTGGACAATCAATGATAATGTAGTCGAAACGTTCCTTAATTTCCTCAAGTGCCCTCTTTAACCGCACTTCCCGGGAGATGGTTGGCACAAGTTCAATTTCTGCCCCAGCTAACTGGATCGTTGCCGGAATTGCATATAGATTTTCAACTGCAGTCGGTTTGATCACTGCTTTTGCTTCTACATCATCTACTAAAACATCATAGATACATTGGTCGACTTCTGCTTTTTCAATTCCAATTCCACTTGTTGCGTTCCCTTGAGGGTCAATATCGACAAGCAAAACCTTTTTTCCTATGTAAGCTAAGCAGGCGCCTAGGTTGACGGATGTAGTCGTTTTTCCGACCCCACCTTTTTGGTTCGCGATTGCAAGTACTTTGCTCACGATGTCACCTACCTTTATTTTTTTCAAAATAGAAAACTCTTTATTTTAAAATCTTTCAATAAAAAAGAAGCAAAACAGCCATAGTACTTATTTTAGCATGAAACTGTTTCGTTGTTGTTTTTTTTCTAAAAATTTCAATCCTCTATTTTTTACCTACAAAAAAGAACCAGACTTATTGATTGTCTGATTCCTCTTAAGTTTGTTTATTTTTTCTTTGGAATCCGGATCGTGAATTGGTAAAATTCATCGAATTCTTCCTCTTCAGCATCAAGGTTGATCCCGCTGTCGGTTACCATCGATAGCGATTGGCGGATCGTATTGACTGCAATTCTCATATCTTTGCTAAAAGCCTTGCGCTTCGGCTTTGGTTTTTGTGCTTTGCTTTCCAAAAGGCGGATGACACGCTCTTCTGTCTGCTTGACATTTAAATTTTTCTCAATCACTTCTTCAAGTAGCTTAACTTGTTTATCAGGGTCTTTCAAAGGAATGAGTGCACGCGCATGACGCTCGGTAATTTGCTTGTTCAATAAAGCATCCTGGATGGGCTGCGGCAATTTCAGCAGGCGCAGTTTATTCGCGACGGTTGACTGCCCTTTCCCAAGACGCTGGGCAAGTGCTTCCTGAGTTAAATTATGCAGCTCAAGCAATTTTCCATAAGCAATGGCTTCTTCAATCGGTGAAAGTTCTTCGCGCTGCAAGTTTTCAATCAGGGCGACAGAAGCCGTTTCTGTATCGCTTAAATTTTTGATGATTGCCGGGACAACATCCCAGCCGAGCTTTTTCATTGCCCGCCAACGCCGCTCGCCCGCAATAATTTCAAATTGATCCTTTTCAAATTCCCTGACAACAATTGGTTGAATAATCCCATGGATGTGGATTGTACGGGATAGTTCCTCAATTTTTTCATCATCAAAAACAGACCGTGGCTGAAAACGATTGGGTACAATTTGGTCAATTGGAATTTTTCGGATTTCGTCTTGTTCACTAGGCTTTTCTATGTCAAAATCTTGGTTTAGCTGTTCTTGCTGTTCTTGCTCTTCTTTTTCGCCGAGGCCAAAAAAGCGCGTAATTGTATGCTTCATTCCCCAACACCACCTTTACGAAACTCCCTTATATTAATTCTCTTTAGAAATATCAATTTCCTGCTGCCATGGCGTTCATTTTTAAAACAAAATTGCCGTGCTTATTCAAGCGGACTTTTCCCCGGCATTCCCGGTTTCCTTGGGTATTTCTTTGGCGTCTGCTTTTCCTTTTTGATCATAAATATCGTTCGTTCACTGTGTTCGACAGGTAGCGTAAACGTAAACGAATCTTCCAATTTGCCTCCTAAAAGGGAAATCGCCTTTTTTCCAGCAGTTAGTTCTTCGTTCGCCAGGGCTGCTTTCATTGCTACAAAATGTCCGCCAACTGTCACAAGCGGCAGGCAAAATTCGCTGAGCACCGACATCCTCGCTACGGCACGGGCAGTTACGATATCATACCTTTCCCGATGCTCCGGATTCGTGCCAAGAACTTCGGCACGATCATGAAGAAAGTGGACGTTTTCAAGTTGTAAAACTTGGGCAAGATGCGTTAAAAACGTAATTCGTTTGTTTAATGAGTCGACGATTGTTACTTCAATTTGCGGGAAAGCTATTTTTAACGGAATGCTCGGAAATCCGGCACCAGCGCCGACATCGCATAATCGAACTGGTTTTGAAAAGTCATAATAAAAAGCAGCGGTGATGGAATCATAAAAGTGCTTCAAATAGACTTCTTCTTTATCCGTAATTGCTGTTAAATTCATTTTGCTGTTCCATTCCACTAATGTTTCATAATATGCTTCAAACTGTTCCAACTGCTGTGCGGAAAGAGCAATTCCCTTTTCCGCAAGCATGGCTGTAAATTGATCTATTTTCATTGGAAAACTTCCTCTTCATCATTCATTGGCGATGCGGGCAATTCGGCCTTGCTCCAAATACACAAGCAGGATTGAAATATCTGCCGGATTGACGCCTGAAATGCGGGATGCCTGAGCAAGTGACAATGGCTTGATTTTTTTCAGCTTTTGTTTTGCTTCTGTTGCAATCCCGGTGATCGCATCATAGTCAATGGCCTCGGGAATTTTTTTATTCTCCATCTTTTTCAGCCGGTCAACCTGCTGCAGCGATTTTTCAATATATCCCTCGTACTTAATTTGGATCTCTACCTGTTCTTTTACATCTTCTGATAACTGACTATCACTTGCTGCCAGACTTTCAATATGCTCATACGTCATTTCCGGCCGTTTTAGCAAGTCTGAAGCGCGAATACCATCCTTTAGCTCGCTGCCGCCAAGGCTTTTAATCAATTCCTGCACTTGCACGGTCGGTTTCAAAATGATCGACTCAAGCCGTTTCTTTTCTGTTTCAATCGCTGCTTTTTTTGTTAAAAATTTCCAGTAGCGCGTAGCGGAAATTAAACCAATTCGATGGCCAATTTCCGTCAGCCTTAGGTCTGCATTGTCATGGCGAAGCAGCAAACGGTATTCAGCTCTGGAAGTCAACAAACGGTACGGTTCATTTGCTCCTTTTGTTACTAAATCATCGATTAGCACACCGATGTAAGCATCGGAACGGCTAAGGATCAACTGCTCGCGACCAAGGGCATTTAAACCGGCATTAATCCCCGCAATGATCCCTTGTCCCGCCGCTTCTTCGTACCCGGATGTACCGTTAATTTGTCCAGCAGTATAAAGGTTTTTCACTACCTTTGTTTCAAGCGTCGGCCAAAGCTGGGTAGGGACGATGGCATCATATTCAATCGCATAGCCAGAGCGCATCATTTGGGCGTTTTCAAGTCCCGGGATTGTTTTTAAAATTTGCTGCTGTACATCTTCCGGAAGGCTCGTCGACAGTCCCTGCACATAAACTTCTTCTGTGTTTCGCCCCTCTGGTTCAAGGAAGATTTGGTGGCGCGGTTTATCATTAAAACGAACCACTTTATCTTCAATCGAAGGACAGTAACGCGGCCCCGTTCCTTTGATCATTCCCGAATACATTGGCGAGCGATGCAGATTGTTATCAATCAGCTGATGTGTATCCTCATTTGTATACGTCAGCCAGCATGGTAGCTGATCGGTAATAAACTTCGTTGTTTCGTATGAAAAAGCTCTTGGTTCTTTATCTCCGGGCTGAATTTCCGTTTTATCATAGTCAATGGAATGGCTGTTGACGCGCGGCGGTGTTCCTGTTTTAAAGCGGACAAGCTCAAAACCCAGTTCTTCCAAATGCTCCGAAAGCTTAATCGACGGCTGCTGGTTGTTTGGCCCGCTTGAATATTTTAAATCACCGATAATGATTTCGCCGCGGAGAAATGTTCCTGTTGTAATAACAACGGTTTTCGAACGGTAAATTGCACCGGTTTTCGTCACAATCCCTTTGCACATGCCATCTTCGACAATAAGACGCTCAGCCATCCCCTGAATCAGCGTCAAATTAGGCTCGTTTTCAATTGTCCTCTTCATTTCCCGCTGGTAATCCGCCTTATCGGCCTGTGCTCTTAAAGCTCGAACAGCAGGACCTTTGCCCGTATTCAGCATCCGCATTTGAATATAGGTTTTATCAATATTTCTTGCCATTTCACCGCCAAGGGCATCAATCTCACGTACGACAATCCCTTTTGCAGGCCCACCAACAGAGGGGTTGCATGGCATAAAAGCGATCATATCCAAGTTAATGGTGATCATTAACGTTTTTGCGCCGAGACGTGCGGCAGCAAGGCCGGCCTCACTTCCAGCGTGTCCCGCTCCTACAACGATTACGTCATATGTTCCAGCTTCGTACTCCATTTTTCTACTCCTTTTTCTGTTTTCACTCATTGCAAACTGCTTGTTATCATTGCGGACACTGCGGTCGATTCGCAATGTCTATTTCGCTTATTTTCCTAGACAGAATTGGGAAAATAATTGGTCAATTAGGCTTTCATGAACGCTGTCGCCAATAATTTCACCTAATAGCTCCCATGATCTGGTCAAATCTATTTGAGCGATGTCAATTGGGACACCTAAACGAACTGCTTCGATTGCATCCTCAATGGCACGGTGCGCTTGATTCAACAACGCAATATGACGGCTGTTTGACACATAGGTACTGTCTTTTGCTTCAATCGAACCGGAAAAGAAAAGAGAAGCGATTGCTTCTTCGAGTTCTTCGATCCCCCGATCTTCCCGGAGTGAAGTGGTCACGATTCTTTGCCGAGCAGCAAGTTCCCGCACCTTGTCGATATCAATCTGCTGCGGCAGGTCTGTTTTATTGACAATCACAATCACATCCATACCTTTTGTCGCATTAAACAAGTTCTCATCTTCCACAGTTAATTTCTCTGCAGAATTCAACACAAGCAAGATAAGGTCAGCTTTTGTTAAAACTTGGCGTGATTTTTCGACCCCAATCCGTTCGACTATATCTTCTGTTTCCCGAATTCCCGCCGTATCAAGCAAACGAAGCGGCACACCTCTTACACTGACATATTCCTCAATTACATCGCGTGTCGTTCCTGGAATATCCGTCACAATTGCCTTGTTTTCATGGACTAGACTATTTAAAAGCGAGGATTTTCCGACATTTGGCCTGCCAACGATCACGGTTGCCAATCCTTCGCGCAAAATTTTCCCTTGCTGTGACGTCTGCAAAAGTTTTTGAATTTCATCGCGGACATATGCTGCTTTTTCCAGCAGCATTTTATGGGTCATTTCCTCAACATCGTCATATTCCGGATAGTCAATATTTACTTCGACATGGGCAAGGGTCTCCAGTATTTCCTGCCTTAGTTGACGGATTAATCTTGATAGCCTGCCTTCCATCTGCCCAAGAGCGACATTCATTGCCCGGTCGGTCTTTGCCCGGATCAAATCCATAACCGCTTCTGCTTGCGACAAATCAATTCGACCATTTAGAAAAGCGCGCTTTGTAAATTCGCCAGGTTCAGCCAATCTCGCGCCATGATTTAAAACAAGCTGCAATACTCGATGAACGGACACCATGCCCCCATGGCAATTAATTTCAACTACATCTTCTCTTGTGAACGTCTTTGGACCCTGCATCACGGTCAACATGACCTCTTCCACAACCTGTCCGCTTTTCGGGTCGACTAAATGCCCATAGTGGATTGTATGAGTGGCCGCTTCCTCAAGCGCTTTGCCGCTGCCACTTTTAAAAACCCGTCCGGCAATTGCAATGGCTTCTGTCCCGCTTAACCGGACAATTGCAATCGCTCCCTCTCCCATCGGTGTCGAAATCGCTGCAATCGTATCCATCTCCATCTTAATCACCACCAATTCAAAAAAATAGTGCTATATTAACAACAGAATTTTATCCCAAAAATAGTAGAATACCATATGTTGATGACTAGAGCAAAAAACGCTTAAAGTTATCCACATTTAAAACCTAATCCTCGTTCTATTTTAACTTATCCACATGTGAATAACAATAAAACGCCCCAGAACAATTATCCATTGCACTATTTCCCACCATCCGCCCCACTGCCGAGCCATTGTTTTAGTATAAAAAAAACACCCTATCAGTAATTTGATAGGATGTTTTCAAACAATTCGTCACTGGTACGACTTATTTGTTTGGCGCAATCACGATGAACCGGTGGGGATCTGTTCCATCAGAATATGTTTTAATTCGGCGATTATTTGCCAAAGCAGTATGAATCACTTTTCGCTCGTATGAAGGCATTGGTTCCAATGAAACAGCTTTTCCTGTCCGCACCGCCTTTTCAGCCAATCGATGCGCAAGCTGGGTCAATGTATCGATTCTTTTTTTTCGATAACCTTCCGCGTCGAGTAGAACAGTAAAATAGTGCTCGGCAAACCGATTTATGACCAGCTGTGTTAAGTATTGCAATGAATTAAGCGTTTGCCCTCTTTTCCCAATTAATAAAGCAATTTTTTCACCCTTCAATGTAAAAACAATCTGTTTTCCATCCTGGTGAACATCTATTGTGACAGGTGCCCCCATCTTCTCGCTGACTTGAATGATAAAATTCTTTGCTTCCTCAATCGGATCCGGTTTAACTGTTACTTTGACGATCGCTGGCCGCGATCCAAAAATACCGAAAATGCCCTTTTTTCCTTCATCGATAACGGAAACTTCTGTGCGGTCTTTAGTTGTATTTAATTGAGCTAAAGCTGATTCTACTGCCTCGACAACAGTTTGTCCCGTAGCAGTTACTTGTCTCACTTTTTTGCTCCTCCCGCTTTGCCGGATACTGGTGATTTCTGAAGCTCCGGACCTTTAATAAAGTAGGTTTGCACAATCATAAAAATATTGCCGACCACCCAATACAGAGAAAGAGCTGCCGGGAAATTAAACGCAAATACAACGATCATAATTGGCATCATCCAGACCATCATTGCCATTTGCGGATTTTGATTTTCCGTTCCAGCCATCATTATTTTTTGCTGAATAAACGTTGTAATTCCTGCAATAATCGGCAGAATGTAATAAGGATCTTTCACGCCGAGGTCAAACCAGAGAAAGGTATCTTGGGCAATGGCACGCGTTCTTGAAATCGCATGATAAAATCCGATTAAAATCGGCATCTGAATAATCAGCGGAAAACAGCCGGCCATCGGGTTTACACCGTTTTTTTGAAACAATGCCATTGTTTCCTGCTGCAGTTTTTGCTGGGTTTTTTGATCTTTTGAACTATACTTTTCCTTTAATTTCTTCAGTTCTGGCTGCAGTGCCTGCATTGCTTTTGAGCTTTTTGTTTGTTTAATCATAAGCGGTAAAATAAGCAACCGGATCAAAATAGTAACCACGATGATCGACAGGCCATAACTTCCCCAAAGCAGCTGGGCTACCTTTATAATAAACCATGACAATGGATATACAATGTATTCGTTCCAAAGTCCTTTACTCTCCGGTGTGATCGGCTGATTGATCTGTGCACAGCCGGCAAGCAGCAGCAACAAAGAAATCATACTGATTAAAACAATTATTCGCCTTTTCAACCAAATTTTCCTCCTTTTCATTCTATCTATTTTTTTGAGTCTTCGCCATTTCAGTATGTAAAAGTTCATAAAATTGTTTAAGAAGCTTATCGTTTATCCTGCTTTTCCTTCTTTAAAACCTTTCCTACTTTTAAAACATGCTGCAAACTCTTTTTTACTTCAAAAAAGGACATCTCGGCCGCCGGTTTTCTGGCAATAATCACATAGTCATTTTCAGCGTAAAGAATTTCCGCCATTTCGAAAATAGCCTGGCGAATATAACGCTTAATTCGATTTCTCGTAACTGCGTTGCCAAGTTTTTTACTGACGGAAAGGCCGATTCGGAATGAAAGCTGTCCTTGTTTTGGTAATACATACACAACAAATTGCCGATTAGCGAAAGATCTCCCTTTTTTAAATACTTCCTGAAACTCTTCATTTTTTTTGATTCGCAATTCTTTTTTCACGGAAAAACACCTTCAATTTTGGTTAGTCCAACAGATGACGCTCCGTTCTTCCTCGGTCATATTAGAAAAAAGACCACTGAGACTTTTCAGTGGTCTATGCTGATAAAACTTTTCTTCCTTTGCGGCGGCGGCGAGCCAGAACTTTACGTCCGTTTGCAGAACTCATTCGGCTACGGAAGCCATGAACCTTGCTATGTTTTCGTTTATTTGGTTGATACGTTCTTTTCATCTATGACACCTCCCAAAAGGAATAGCCCTTAAATTCAATTAGACAGTCTCAATTATTATATAGATG